>NZ_JBSGEL010000011.1:0-150881 GCF_053602875.1 Kitasatospora sp. NPDC004289
GGCGTCGGCACCCACTACCTCGCCGACGACCTCTACGTCCACGACGTCAACGGCGACGCCACCAAGTGGTCCAACGGCATCCAGTTCCGGGTCTCCGGCACCGCCACCCCCACCAACTTCGACGACGTCCTGGTCCAGAACTCCCGCATCCAGCGGGTGGACCGCGAGGGCCTGACCAACCGCACCACCTGGATGTGCCGCCCCCAGTACGGCACCGGCGACGACTGCGGCACCAAGAACACCTGGCGGGCCAACACCCGCCTGATCTTCCGCGGCAACACCATCAGCGACACCGGCGGCGACGGCATCGTGCTGCGAGCCGCCTCCCGCGGGCTGGTCGAGCACAACACCGCCTACGACATCGCGATGCGGCCGATGGGCTCCAACGCCGGTATCTGGACCATCAATTCGGACGACAGTCTGATCCAGTTCAACGAGGTGCACCACGTCCGCCGCCTCTCCGACAACGGCGACGGCCAGGCCTTCGACTCCGACTACGGCAACAACCGGGCCGTCTTCCAGTTCAACCACAGCCACCACAACGCGGGCGGCTTCATGCTCTTCTGCGGCAGCTGCGGATCGGGCTCCAGCTCGACCGGCACGGTGGTGCGCTACAACCTGAGCCACCACGACGAGGACCGCTGGCTGACCGCCTCCGGCGAGGCCAGTGCCGACCTCTACCAGAACACCGTCTACCTCCCGGCCGGCTCCACCGCCGACCTCGTCCAGGACGGCTACGGCACCACCAAGGCCCGCTTCACCAACAACGTCTTCGTCAACCTCGGCTCCGGCGGCTTCGACGGCCTCGACAACAACGGCACCTACAACGCCGCCGACTTCACCTGGGCTGCCAACACCTTCCACGGCAACCACCCGGCCAACGAGCCCGCCGACCCCGAGAAGAAGACATCCGACCCACAGTTCGCCAACGCCGGCGGCACCACCCCGAACGACTACCGGCTCGCCACCACCTCCCCGGCCCGCGCCGCCGGAGCCCCGATCCCCACCCTGGGCACCCGGGACTACTTCGGCAACGCCCTCCCGCAGGTCTGCCGCACCGACCGCGGCTTCGCCCAGGAATCCGCCTTCGACGACACCGCCTGCACCCCGGTCAATCTGGTCCGCAACTCCGGCTTCGAGAACTCCGCCCTCAACCCCTGGACCAGCTACGGCGGCGTCACCGTCGACACCTCCGTCAGGCACGGCGGCAACCGCGCCGTGAAGGTCGGCCCGGCTCAGGCCGCCGCCGAGCAGATCGTCCAGGTCAAGCCCAACACCACCTACACGCTGGCCGGTTGGGGCCGGATCTCGGCGAGCGGCACCCAGCTCTCGCTCGGCGCCAAGCAGTACGACACGGCCGGCTCAAGCACCCGCACCCTGTTCACCGGCACCTCCTTCGCCAACGGCTCGACCAGCTTCACCACCGGCCCCGACGCCACCACCGCGAAGATCTACTGCTACGTCGGCACCGGCTCCGGCTTCGGCTGGTGCGACGACATCACCGTCCGCGCGAGCTGAGCCCCCGCCCCACCGCCCCCGGCGCCGGACCACCCCCACGGTCCGGCGCCGGGCCCTCGCCTACTCGGGCCGGGTGCCCGTCCGCAGGTCCTCGCGGGTGGCGCCGAGCTTGCGCAGCACCCGCGCCACGTGCTGCTCCACCGTCCGGGGGGAGAGGAAGAGGGCGGCGGCGATCTCCTTGTTGGTCGCGCCGTCGCCCAGCAGCCGGGCCACCTCCCGTTCTCTGGGGGAGAGTTCGCTGCCGTACCCGGCCCGGCCGCGCGAGGGCGGGCGTTCGCGGCCCAGGCCGCGGAGCAGGTGGTGGCAGCGTGCGGCGTCGGTGGTGGCGCCCAGGCGCTCGTGGAGCGCCAGCGCCTCGGTGAGCCGTTCGGCCGCGTCGGCGGGGCGCAGCGGGGAGAGCGCCCGGGCGGCCTGCTCGGTGGCGAGCGCCGCGTGGTAGGGCCGGCCGATCGCCGACCACTGGGCCCGCGCCCGGTCGAACTCCCGGGCGGCGTCCTCGGGTTGGAGCTCGGCGGCGAGCAGGCCGCGGCACAGGTGCTGCTCGGCCACCGCCCCGGGCGCGTCCATCCCGGCGGTCCCGGCGCGGTGATCCTCCGTCAGGCGCTCGGCGGCGCCGCGGTCGCCGCGGTGGAGGGCGATCTCGACCGCGGCCGGGACCAGGTCCAGCGCGTAGACCCACCCCTCCTTCCGGGGCAGCACGTCCAGGTAGTCGGTCACCGTCCGCCAGGCGGTGTCCGCGTCGCCCCGGGAGAGCTGGATCCGGGCCAGCCCGGCCGCCGCGCCCAGCGCGTTGACGTTCATCCGCGTGGTGTCCCGGGCCAGCACCCGGCCGAAGCGCTCGACGGCCCGGGTGACCCGGCCGCGGGCTGCGGCGGTGAGGCCCTCGACGGTGGCCAGCAGGTCGTCGACGGCCAGCGGCTCGTCCACGTAGTCCGCGAGGAAGGCCGCGTGCCGCTCCTCCCAGCCCTCCCACCCGCCGCCGAGCCAGGCGAGCAGCAGCTCGTAGGAGCGGCAGTGCACCAGCAGCGCGTGCGCGTGGTGGTGCCGGGAGAGCGCCACCGCCTCGGCGCACTGCTCCGCCGCGCGGGCGTCCTGGCCGAGGCAGATACCGATCTCGGCGGCGTTGGCCAGGGCGCGGGCGGTGTGCCGCACCACCTCCGGGTCCTCGTCCGCGCGGGGCAGCGCGGCCAGCAGGGCGGCCGTCTCGGGCCGGCCCTGTCCGGCCAGGACGGTGATCCGGTTGGCCCGCACCGAGGCGCGGGCGACCCGGTCGGGGCTGTCCGCGACGGTGGCCTCGGCCCGGTCCAGCCAGGCGCGCTGCTCGGCGGCGGAGAACCGGCTGGCCTCCCCCATCGCCAGCAGCGACATCGCGCGGGCCGCCTGCTCGGGCCGGTGACCCTCCAACTCCTCGACGGCGCGCTCCAGTTCGGCCTCGCCGCTCGGGTCGGCGGCCTGGTTGAGCAGCATCAGGCCGAGGTCGAGCCGGATCTCGCCGCGGGCCGCCACCGGCAGGCCCGGGCCGGCCACGATCCGGCGCAGGGTGGCGACGGTGCGGGTGTACTCGGTGGCGTCCCAGGCGATCCGGGCCAGCGCCAGCGCCGCCCGGGCGTGCAGCTCGGCGGGCAGCCTCGGCTCCTCCAGGACCTCGTGCAGCAGGGTGGCGGCGGTGCCCTGGTCGCCGACCGCCACCGCCTGGTCGGCGGCGGCCATCGCCTGCTCCAGCCAGGCCGCGGTGTCGCCGAGCGCCCGGGTGTGGTGGGCGATCTGCACCAGTGGCGGGGCGGGCTGCGCCCGGAGCACCTCCAGGGCCCGGCGGTGCAGGTGGACGCGGACCGGGCCGGGCAGGTTGTCGTACAGGGCCTGGCGGGCCAGGACGTGGGCGAAGCCGTAGGAGTCGGGCCCGTGCTCGCGTAGCACCGAGGCCGCGAGCGCGACCAGCAGGGCCTGGCCGGCCTCGTCCCGGTCCAGTCCGGCACAGGCGGCCAGCACCTCCTCGCCCGCCGGGACGGCGAGCACGGCCGCCGCGTTCACCACCGCCACCGCGGCCGGCGGCAGGCGGTCGGTGCGCTCCGCGAAGATCTCCCGCAGGCTCCGGGGGACGCCGAGCCGGGTCCCGGCCCGGTGGCCGCCGAGGGTGATCAGGTCCTCCTCGGCCACCAGCGGCAGCCCCTCGCTGCGCTGCGCCAGGGCGTGCAGCAGTGCCGGGGTCACCTGCTCGCCGAGCACCGAGCGGGCCATCGCCCGCAGGTCCTCGGCGCCCAGC
Organism: Kitasatospora sp. NPDC004289; assembly: GCF_053602875.1. Taxonomy (NCBI): domain Bacteria; kingdom Bacillati; phylum Actinomycetota; class Actinomycetes; order Kitasatosporales; family Streptomycetaceae; genus Kitasatospora; species Kitasatospora sp. NPDC004289. Next base: position 3,782 of record NZ_JBSGEL010000011.1, read on the forward strand.
CGCTGGAGCGAGATCTCCGCGCCGCTGGTGCCGGGCGGACGGCGGAACGCCGCCCCCAGCACCGGTCCGTGCGCGGGCAGGTCCTCGGCCCGGTAGGTGAGCACCAGCACGCTCTCGTCCGGCAGGTCGCGCCCGAGCAGCAGGAGCAGCTCCCGGGTGGCCTCGTCCGCCCACTGCATGTCCTCCACCACCAGGACCGCGGGCGCGACGGCCTCCAGCAGGGACCGCACCGCCCGGGCGACCAGGTGCCGGGAGACGACACCGCCCTGCTCCTGCGGCGGAGCGGGCGGCAACCGGTCCGCGAGGTCGGGCAGCAGGGCGGCCAGCACGCCGGCGGAGGCGCTCAGGGCCCGGTCCCCGGGCAGCCACCCGCGGGCGTCCCGCAGCGCGTCGACCACCGGTCCGAAGGGCAGCGGCTCGCGCAGCGGGTGGCAGGCGCCGGTGAGCACGCGCACCCCCTGGCCGCGCAGCTCGGCGGCCGCCTCGGCGACCAGGCGGGACTTCCCGATCCCGGCCTCGCCCTCCACCATCACCACCGCCGGGCGGGAGTTCGCGGCCCCGAGCAGGGCGGCCAGCTCACGCCGCCGTCCGACGAAGGCGGGGGCCCGCCGTGGGAATCCGCCGCTGCCCGGCTCGTCCTGCCTGCTCATCCGCCGTGCTCCACTCGAACCGTCACCGTCTCGTACCCGCGCCCGGTCCGCCGCTCCGCGCCGCCGGCCGCACCGCCCGGGGCGCCGCGCCGCCGGGTCCAACCTAGCGCCGCACGGCGCCCCGGGCCCGGTGGTGCTTCTGTGCGTTTCCATTGGCTCATGCACCACCTCCCACCCGAAGCCCCCGGACGGCCACGGTCGCGCAACGGGAGCGTCAATCGGTACGTGAAGCATCCAGGGCGCCCACCCGCACCGCTGCGGTCCGGCCCGCCGGAAGGGTGCCGGCGGGCGCGGCCCGCCGGCACCCGGCGCGTCAGTCGTGGACCCAGAACTCGATGGACAGGGGCGGGACGGTGACGGTGAGGGTGGTGCCGGTCTTGGCGCCGACGTTGAGCATGTTGGTGGAGGGGCCGTAGCGGTAGCCGCGGAAGGTGCCGGTGGTCTGGGTGTCGATGGTGAAGGTGTAGTTCGCGGTGCCGCGGTTGGTGACGACGAGGACGGGCTTGCCGGCGGGCGTCTTCCAGGCCATGATCCGCTGGTCGGGCCGGTAGGTGACGCCGCCCGGGGTCGTGGTTCCGTTCGCGTGGGTCGCGAGGCCGCCGTTGGCGGCGCTGGGGTGGGGCTCCTCGACGTGGTAGCGCACGGAGTCCCAGGGCATGAACCGCACGAAGCCGGCGAGGGCGTTCCAGTTGCGCGGGTTCCACGTCCAGTCGCCGGGCTGGAGGTTGGGGAAGCGGCTGTCGACGGGGGCGTTCGGGGGCCGCCAGGTGCCGAGGCCGTAGTTCTCGGACAGCGCGTCGGTGCTGGGCTTGAGGGCGTGCAGCCACCACCAGGTGGGGGCGTCCTGGAAGGTCATCCAGTTCATGACCGACTGGGCGGTGTTGAGGGTGTCCCGGTCGGTCACCGGGCCGTGGCCCCCCAGGTACTCGAACTCGTTGTTGAAGACGGGCCTGGAGGCGACACCGCTGCCGGTGTAGTTCTCGGTGATCTGGGTGTTGCTGTCCGAGCCGATCTTGTGCCAGGTCCAGGCGTCGATGTACTGCATCGAGGTGGCGTTGTTCTTGAGGACCGCGCCCCGGTTGTACCACCAGCCGCTGATGCTGGTCGCATGGATCTTCGCATCGGGGTGGTTCGCGCGGATCTTGGGGGCGATGATGTTGAACGCGTCTCGGTACTGCTCGTCGGTGTACTTGCAACTGCTGTACGCGGCGCCCTGGTTGGGCTCGTTCTGCAGGCTCCACCAGGAGACCTTCAGCCTCGGCGCCGAGCTCGGGGTCTCCCGGGAGTTCTCGATCAGGTAGTCCAGGTCGGCGACCATCGCGTCGCCCATGGCGGCGAGGTCGGCCGGGGCGAAGGAGGCCAGGGTCGCGTTCTTCGCCGAGCCTCCCCCGAGCTGCCCGTTGCTCTTCCAGTAGGGGGCGGGCGACCAGTACTCGACGCCGAGGCCCTCGATGCCCGCGTCCTGGACCATGGTGGCCAGCTTCCTGGTCTGGTCCGGGTAGCGGTCCTGGAAGCGCTTGCCGTCGGCGGTGACGCCGCGGTGGTAGAGGCCCATGGCGAGGCGGCAGTAGCGGAAGCCGCGGTCGCTGCGGCCGCCCTTGAGCATCTCGTTGACGAAGCGGGTGTAGGCGGCGGCGGTCAGGTCGAGGGGGACGCCGCTGACCAGGCCGTCGTCGGTGGGGCCGTCGTTGGAGCCGATGGAGTCGGACTGGATCTCGAAGCCGAGGCCGAGGATCGTCTGCCGCTTCGCCCCGCTGTCGCCGAAGGCGATGACGTAGCCGCCGCCGGTGTTGTCGTCGACGGCGTGCGCACGGGTGGCGGTGAGGATCTGCGGCAGGGAGGCGGCGGCGCCGGCGATGGCGGCGCCGCGCAGGACGGAACGGCGGCTCATGCCGTGCGGCTCGGGTCTGGTCATGGCTCTTCCTCCGTGGGGGACTGCGGAAGCGATGGCGCGAAACATATGCGATATACGAAATTAACGCCAGGGGTACCGTCGATCCTCCGGGATGCTGGCACAATCTTCGTATATCGAATACTGTCCCCTGCGCATGAAGCCCTTACCGCACCACGAGGACCCCTCCCCCGGCACCGGCGCCCTGCCGCCGCGCGCCTGGTACGCCCGGTCCGACGTGCACCGCCTGTCCCTCGACGGCCGCTGGCACTTCCGGCTCTCCCCCGAGGCCGACACCCACGACGAGTCCTTCGCCCGGCCGGGACACGACGCCTCCGGCTGGGACGAGATCACCGTGCCCGGCCACTGGGTGCTCCAGGGGCACGGTGCGCCCGTCTACACCAACACCCTCTTCCCCTTCCCCGTCGACCCGCCCCGGGTGCCCACCGAGAACCCCACCGGCGACCACCTGCGCTCCTTCGACCTGCCGGCCGGCTGGCCGGCCGACGGCGACGCGGTGATCCGTTTCGAGGGCGTGGAGTCCTGCGCCCGGGTCTGGCTCAACGGCCAGGTGCTCGGCGATTTCAAGGGCAGCCGCCTGCCGCACGAGTTCGCGGTCGGCCCCCTGCTGCGCCGCACCGGAAACGTGCTCGCCGTCCGCGTCCACCAGTGGTCGGCCGGGAGCTACCTGGAGGACCAGGACCAGTGGTGGCTGCCCGGCGTCTTCCGTGAGGTGACGCTCCTTCACCGCCCGGACGGCGCGGTCGGCGACTTCTCCGTGCACGCCTCCTACCACCACCTCACAGGAACCGGCACGCTGCGCGTCGACAGCGAGCCGCCGGGCCGGGTCACCGTTCCGGACCTGGGCCTCGACCTGGCCACCGGCGCGAGCGCCACCGTCCCGGTCGAAGCCTGGACGGCCGAGACGCCCCGCCTCTACGACGCCGAGTTGGCCACCGCCGGCGAACGGGTCCCGCTGCGGATCGGCTTCCGCACCGTGGCCGTCGAGGACGGGCTGCTCAAGGTCAACGGCCGGCGCGTCCTGTTCCGCGGAGTCAACCGCCACGAGTTCCACCCCGTCACCGGCCGCACCCTCGACCCGGAGACCATGCGCGCCGACCTGGTGCTGATGAAGCGTCACAACGTCAACGCCGTCCGCACCAGCCACTACCCCCCGCACCCGGCCTTCCTCGACCTCTGCGACGAGCTCGGCCTCTGGGTGGTCGACGAGTGCGACCTGGAGACCCACGGCTTCGAACCGCTCGGCTGGCAGGGCAACCCGGCCGACGACGACCGCTGGACCCCGGCCCTGCTCGACCGGGCCGCCCGCACCGTCGAACGTGACAAGAACCACCCCAGCGTGATCGTCTGGTCGCTCGGCAACGAGTCCGGCACCGGCCGCGGCCTCACCGCCATGGCCGAGTGGATCCGGCGCCGCGACCCGTCCAGGCCGCTGCACTACGAGGGCGACCAGACCTGCGCGGACACCGACCTCTACTCCCGGATGTACGCCGACCACGCCGAGGTCGAGCTGATCGGCCGCCGGGAGGACGGCGGCCCCGAGCGGCGGCGCCAACTCCCCTTCATCCTCTGCGAGTACGCCCACGCGATGGGCAACGGCCCGGGCGGGCTGGCCGAGTACCAGCGGCTGTTCGAGACCTACGAGCGCTGCCAGGGCGGCTTCGTCTGGGAGTGGATCGACCACGGCCTGGCCCACCCCGAGCACGGCTACGCCTACGGCGGCGACTTCGGCGAGGAGCTGCACGACGGCAACTTCGTCTGCGACGGCCTGCTCCTCCCGGACCGCACCCCCTCCCCCGCCCTGGCCGAGTACAAGAAGGTGGTCGAGCCGGTCCGGATCGGGCCGGGCGGTGCGCCCGGCACGGTCCGGGTGTCCAACCTGCACGACTTCGCCGACCTGTCGGCACTCACCTTCACCGCCGCCCATCAGGTCGACGGCGCCACCGTCGCGGAACACACGCTCGCCGTCCCCGCGCTCGGACCGGGCGAGGCCGCCGAACTCACGCTGCCGGAAGCCCCGTTCGCGGAGGGCGAGGCGGCCTGGACCGTCCTGGCGGTGCTGGCCGGCCACCAGCCGTGGGCACCGAAGGGCCACACCGTCGCCTGGGGCCGGATCCCCGTCCGGGCCCGGCCCGCGCTCGCACCCGTACGAGGAAGCGCACCCCGGTCCGGGAACGGCCGCATCCTGCTCGGCCCAGCCGAGTTCGACGCGCGCACCGGCGAGCTTCTCCGCCTCGGCGAGGTGCCGGTCCGGGGCCCAAGGCTGGACGTGTGGCGCGCCCCGACCGACAACGACCAGGGGCCGCAGTGGCGCCCCGAGGAGCAACTCGACCGCCAGTGGCGCCGGTTGGGGCTGCACCGGATGCGGCACCGGACCGACGCCGTCGAGCCGTCCGCCGAAGGCCTCACCGTGACGACCCGGGTGGCACCGGCCGCCACCGCCCTCGGCCTGCGCACCGTGCACCGCTGGAGCGCGGACGCCGACGCGGACCGGCTGCGCCTCACCGTCTCGGTCCACCCCGAGGGCAAGTGGACGGTCCCGCTGCCCCGGCTCGGCATCCGGCTCGGGCTCCCCGCCGGCTTCGGCGAGGCCCGCTGGTTCGGCGGCGGCCCCGGCGAGGCCTACCCGGACTCCCGGGCAGCCGCCCTGCCCGGCCGCTACGCGATGAGCGTGGACGCGATGCAGACCCCGTACGTCCGCCCGCAGGAGAACGGCGCCCGGGCCGACGTCCGCTGGGCCGAACTCACCGACGGCACGGCCACCCTGCGGATCGACGGCGAGCCCGAGTTCTGGTTCACCGCCCGCCGCTGGACCACCGAGCAGCTGGACCGGGCCCGCCACCTGCCGGACCTGGTCCCGGGTGACACCGTCCGGCTCCAGCTGGACCACGGGCAGCACGGCCTCGGCTCCGCCTCCTGCGGGCCGGGCGTGCTGCCCGGGTACCGGCTCGACGCCGCCCCGGCGGAGTTCTCCTTCGTGTTCTTCGTGACCGGGGGCTGAGCGGGCGTCAGCACAGCGGCCGAGGCGGTTCCCCGGACTCTCCGGGGAGCCGCCTCGGCCTCCGTACGTCGGCTACCTGCCCGCGCCCATGGTGAGCCCTTCGGTGAGGCGTCGGCCGAGCCAGGCGTAGAGGGCGATCATCGGCAGGACCGTGATCGAGACCCCGGCGAAGAGCGCGCCGAAGTCGGCTCCGGTGAACTGCTGCTGCTGGAAGTAGTTCAGCAGGGCCAGCGGCAGGGTGAACCTCTCGTTGGTCTGGACGAACATCAGCGCCAGCAGGGTCTCGTTCCAGATCCCCATCGCGTTCAGCAGGGTGGCCGTCACCAGGCCGCCGCGGGCCAGCGGCAGCATGATCCGCCAGAAGGTCATCGCGGCGGAGACCCCGTCCAGGGCGGCCGCCTCCTCCAACTCGGCCGGGAGGGAGGCGAAGAAGGAGGTCAGCAGGAAGACGGTGAACGGCAGCGAGGTCACCACGTAGAGCACGAAGAGCCCGAACAGGCTGTCGATCAGCCCGAGTTCGTTCATCAGCGCGTACAGCGGGAGCACCATCACCTGCACCGGGATGCCGAGCCCGAGCACGAAGTACAGGCTGATCCCGTGGGAGACCCGGCCCGGCCGCCGCCCCAGCACGTACGCGGCCGGGCCGGCCACCGCCACCGTCACCGCCGAGGCGGTGACCACCAGCAGGGCGGAGTTGGCGAAGGCGGGGCCGAAGCCGCCGTCCCGCCAGGCCGTCGCCCAGTTCTCGAAGTGCGGGCGGCCCGGCAGCGCCCAGGGGTGCTCCAGGACGTCCCGGCTGCTCTTGACCGAGCTGAGCAGCAGGTGGGCGAAGGCGAAGAAGCAGAAACCGGTGAACAGCCAGACGGCGGCGGTTCCCGGCAGCCGCAGGAGCACCGCGGCCGTGCGGCCTCGGCGGGTGGTCATCGTGGGTACCTCTTTTCCGTGGACCGAGGGGTCGTCAGAACTGCAGCGCCTCGCGCCGCATCAGCCGCCGCAGGACCGCCACCAGCACCGCGACGAAGGCCAGCGTGGTCACGGCGGACGCGGAGGCGTAGCCGAACTGGTTGAGCGGGGTGAGCCCGCCGACGGTCTCGCCGTAGACGAACAGCGCGTTGTTCCACTGGTACGTCGGGGGCAGACCGCCCTGGCTGCCGCTGAAGGCGAGCAGGAACTCGAAGATCTTGACCGAGGTGATGGTCCACAGCACGGCGGCGGCGCCGGTGACGTCCCAGGACATCGGCAGGGTGACGTGGCGGAACCGCTGCCAGGCGTTGGCCCCGTCCAGCCGGGCGGCCTCGTAGTAGGAGTCGGGGATCCGGTCGACGCCCGCCATCAGGATGGTCACGTAGTAGCCGGTGTTGATCCAGACCAGGGCGAGCAGCACGGCGTTCATGGTCCAGCTCGGCCGCAGCCAGTCGACCGGGTCGGCCCGCACCCCCTCCAGCGCCTGGTTCACCAGGCCGTCGAGGCTGAGCAGGGAGCCCCAGAAGATCGCCAGCACCACGGAGGACACGATGTGCGGCAGGAAGATCACGCCCCGGATCAGCCGGCGGCCGCGCAGCTCGCGCAGCACCAGCAGGAAGCCGAAGCTGAGCAGGAAGACGACCGCGCCGACCCCGAACACGATCTTCAGCGTGTTGCCGAAGGCCGAGCCGAACGCCGGGTCGCGCAGCAGCTGGGTGTAGTTCCGGAGGCCGACCCACCGTGGGGAGTTGACGCCGTCCCAGTCGGTGAGGCTGGTGTACACCGAGTAGAGGCTCGGCCCGGTGAACAGGGCGGTGTACAGCGCCAGGGCCGGCGCCGTGAACGGTACGGAGATCCGTCCGCGGCGCCGCTCCAGCGGTGAGCGGGCGCTCACGGGTTGGCCTTCCAGAAGTCCACCGAGGCCTGCCTGGTCTGCGCCACGAACTCGTCCGCCGTGGTGACGCCCTGGATGAAGCGGACCACGTTCGGGGTGTAGGCCTTGGTGGCCCAGGCGGCGTAGTCGACGAACAGGCGGGCCTGGTCCGGGTAGACCTCGTTCCCGTCGATCGCCTCGGCGACGGCGGCCAGCTCCACGGGCGCCGGGATGTCGGTGCGCGGGGTGATGGTCAGGGCCTGGGTCGCCAGCCCCGACAGCCGTTCCTTGTTCATGAAGTAGGCGATGAACTGCCGGGCCTCGGCGGAGTGCTTTGCGCTCTTGGGGACGGCGAACCCGAAGAAGTTGACGCCGACGGCGGTGTTCCCGCCGTCGATCGCCGGGAGTTGGAAGTTGCCGTAGGTGAAGCCGGCGGGGACGTTGGGGCGGCTCTCGCCGGGCACCCAGGTGCCGTTGAGGTAGAGGGCGGCCTTGCCCTGGGCCCAGTTGGTCTGGCCCTGGGTGCCCTGGGTGGATTCGTAGCCCTTGATGAAGTGGTTCTTCCGCAGGTGCTCGACCTTGGCCGCGGCGGCCCGGACCTTCGGGTCGTCCCAGGCCGCGCCGGTGCGGTCGGCCGCCAGGGCGCGCACGCCCTCGGTGCCGAGCTGGCGCTGCAGGGTGAGCAGGGTCCAGTAGGGGTCGTTGCTGGGCAGGGCGATCGGGGCGGTCCCGGTGGCCTTGATGGTGTCGAGCACGGTGAGCAGTTGCTCCCAGGTCTTCGGCGGGGAGGCGGCCAGCTCCGGGTGGGCGGTGGCGTCGAACCAGACGCCCTCGGTGGCGACCGCGTACGGAACCATGAAGGGCCTGCCGGCCCGGTCCTCGAGGTAGGCCCGGTACTTGGCCGGGATCACCTCGCCGACGGTTCTCTCCTCGCCCGGGATCCTGGCCGCGTAGACCGGAGTGAGGTCGGCGCTCTGCTCGGCGGCGACCAGGGCGCCGAGCGCGTTGACCGAGTTGTCCACCAGGTCGGCGGCGGCGCCGCTCTTCAGGCTGGGTGTGATCTTCTGGATCACCTGGCGGCCCTGCCACTGGATGGTGACCTTGGTGCCGGTCTCCCTGGTGAACTGCTCGGCCGCCGCCTGGATCACCTTGGCCTGCGGCTCGTTCTGGTTCCACATCGACCAGTAGGTGAAGGAGGAGCCCTCGTCGGAGCCACCGCAGGCGCTCAGGGCGCTGACGGCGAGTGCGGCGGCGAGGAGCAGGCGGAGCGGACGGGTGGTCATCGGCGGTGTCCCGTTCTCGGAAGGGTGGGTGGGATGCGGGGCAGACCCCAGCGGTGGTCGTCCGGACAGTCGACCGGAGCCACCGTCAGGTCCGGGTGGTCGCCGGCCGCGGTGATCAGGCACTCGGCGCCGGCCGGCAGGTCGATCTCCACCAGGCCGTCGGGGCGCACCGCCCAGGCGGTCGGTCCGGCACGGCCCGCCAGGGGGCGGACCTCGGCGGGCCCGGCGAGCCGACCCGGATCGACCAGGCACGGCTCGCCGGCTCCGCTGCGGACGCGGATCCAGCGGGTGGTGCCGTCCCGGCGCACCGCGCTGACCCGGAAGGCGCCCTCGGCGACCAGGTCGTGCACGGTGACGTCGGCCCAGGCGCGCGGGACGGCGGGCAGGACGCGCAGCACGCCGCCCCAGCTCTGCAGCAGCAGGTCGAGCAGGCTCTGGGCGCCGGAGAGCGGGGTCTCGATCACCGGGCCGGTCTCGGCGTACATGGTGTTCGGCCGGACGTGGTCGTCCAGCAGTTCGTCGAGGCGCTCCAGCGCGGCGTCGCCCTCGCCGAGCAGGGCGTGCATGGTGGCGGCGCCGGTGGAGCTGTAGCCGCGCAGTGCGCCGGTGAGTCCGAGCCAGTGGTCCATGCTGCGGCGCAGCAGGTCCCGGTTCTCCGGCTCGGTGAGGTCGAGTTGGTGCAGCGGGTGGAACCAGAGCAGGTGGGAGTAGTGCCGGTGGGAGTCGGCCAGCCGGAGGTCGCGGCCGATCAGCAGGCCCTCCTGGGGGTGCTGCGGCGGGGCGGCGAGGTGGTCGAGCACGTCCTGCCAGGTCGGGGCCAGCGGATCCCCGGTGCCCAGTCGGGCGTCCTCCTCCAGCAGCGTCCGGCAGCCCCAACTCAGCAGCGCCAGGTCGTAGTTGCAGTCGGCCGCGGTCGCGTACTCCGGGGAGTGGGTGGGCGGCAGGTGGAGGGTGCCGTGCTCGTCCTCGGTGAGGAAGTGCAGGTGGTAGGTGACGGCCTTGCGCAGCAGCGGGAGGACGGTGTCGCGCAGGTACGGCCGGTCCATGGTGTGGCGCTGGGCGAGCCGGGCGGTGTGCAGGGCCCAGAGCAGGTTGCCGGTCTCCGGGAGCGGCTCGTCCCGGCCCGGGACACCGGCCTCCTCGCTGCGCAGGTCCTCCTGACTGGAGCGGCCGATGGCGAGGGAGTCGGCGCGGTAGGGCTCGGGGGTGGAGGCCAGCAGGCCGGGGGTGCCGTGCTCCAAGGCGGTGCGCAGGGAGTCGAGTTCGGGGTGGCCGCTGGCGTTCAGCAGCCAGTACTCCAGCTGCACGTTGAGGTTCCACCAGACGGCGGGCCACGGGGTGGGTTCCAGCCAGGGGCCGTGGGTGGCGAGCAGCGGCCGGTCGGCCCGGGTCGCGCTGGCGAGCTTGTAGAGCTGGATCCAGTAGAAGCCCTGGAGCCGGGCGTCGGGGACGGAGACGAAGCTGGCCGGGTAGTAGGCGTGCCACCAGGCGCGGTGAGTCTCCGTCAGCCGCCCGCCGCCGGTGCGGTCCGCCGTGGCCAGGGTGGCCCGCGCGGTCCGTCCGGCGGAGCGGTCGGCGGGGCTGTGGGCGACGGTGCAGTGCAGGGTGGTGGTGCCGTCCGGTTCGTCCCGGGCCCGCCAGCGGGTCTCGGTCCGGCCGCCGCAGGCGAGGTCCTGGACGCAGCGCCCGTCGGTGAGCACGGGCGGCGGGTTGTCCAGCAGCTCCGCCGGACGCTGCTCGGGGTGGAAGTCCTGGCGGGGCGGGACGGCCGGGGCCGGGGTGAACTCCCAGGAGATCTCCTCCGTCCCGGCCAGCGGGCGGCAGCGCACCACCAGCAGGTCGAGGTCGGCGTGCACGTAGGCGCTGAGGGCGACGGTGCCGCGGGTGGTGGTGAGGGTGCCGGTGAGTTCGGCGTCCAGCAGGGAGAGCCGCAGGTCCACGTCGGTGAGGGCGCCGGCGGTGCGCAGGGTCAGGTGGCCGACCGGCAGCCGGGTGCCGCCCCAGAGCGGGCCGCCGGCCTCCTGGTGGTCGCGGACCCGGCTGTCGCCGAGCACGAAGCGCAGCCGGGTCCCGTCCTCGGGTCGGCGGACGGAGGCGGCGAGGCCGCCGTTGCCGAGGAACGGGCCGTCGTAGAAACCGGTCGGTATCCGTTGCCAGACCGGATCGAGCCCGCCGAGGAACTGCCGCCAGTCCGCAGGGCCGGGCGTGCTGGGCGTGCTGGGCGCGCTGGGCGGGGCGGTGGTCATCGGCCCAGCCACCCTCCGTCGACGGGCAGCAGGGTGCCGTGGACGTAGTCGGAGGCCGCCGAGGCGAGGAAGACCGCCGCGCCGCCGAGGTCCGCGGGCTCCGCCCAGCGGCCGGCCGGGATGCGGTCGAGGATCGCCGCGCTGCGGGCCGGGTCCTCCCGCAGGGCGCGGGTGTTGTCGGTGGCGACGTAGCCGGGCACGATCGCGTTCACGTTGACGCCGTGCGCGGCCCACTCGTTGGCGAGGGCGCGGGTGAGCCCGGCGATGCCGGACTTGGCGGCGGCGTAGCCGGGGACGGTGATGCCGCCCTGGTGGCTGAGCAGCGAGGCGATGAAGACGATCTTGCCGGAGCCGCGGGCGAGCATCCGCCGCCCGAGCTCGCGGCTGAGGACGAACTGGCTGCTCAGGTCGACGGCCAGCACGCGGTCCCAGTCGGCGTCGGTGTGCTCGGCGGCCGGGGCCCGGACGATCGTCCCGGCGTTGTTCACCAGGATGTCCACCGGCCGCTCCAGATCGGCGAGTTCGGCGGCGAGCGCGGCCACCGCAGCCCGGTCGGCGAAGTCGGCGCGCAGGGTGCGGCACTGCCGGCCGAGCGCGCCGACCCGCAGGGCGACCTCGCTTCCGGCGGGCTCCACCCGGGCGCTGACGGCGATGATGTCGGCGCCCGCGGCGGCCAGCGCCTCGGCGATGGCCAGGCCGATCCCCCGACTGGCGCCGGTGACCACCGCCAGGTGTCCGCTCAGGTCGAAGCGCCCGAGGTGCTGACGGGTCGTCACCGTTCCTCACCCGCCGGGCCGGTGGCGCGGCAGTCGACCAGGACCTTCATCACTCCGCCACCGGAGTCGAGGGCCGCGAAGGCCTCGGGCGCCCGGCCCAGGGGCTCGATCGTGGAGATCAGACGGTCGGCGGGCACCCGGCCCCCGGCGAGCAGCCGGACGGCCTCCTCGAAGTCGGCGCGGTCGTAGAGCCGGGCGCCCAGCAGGGTGAGCTCGCGCAGGAAGAAGCGGTGCAGGTCGACTGAGCGGGGTTCGGGGTGGATGGCCACCAGGACCAGCCGGCCGCGGACCGCCAGGCAGCGCACGGCGGACGCCAGTCCCTGGGCGGCGCCGGAGACTTCGAAGGCGACGGCGGCACCGGCACCGGCGGTCCGGTCCTCGACGACGGCGCCGACCTCGACCGCCGCCGGATCGGCGCAGGCGAGGCCCAGGCCTTCGGCTACGGCGCGCCGGTCGGCGTCCGGCTCGACCAGCAGCACCTCTGCCCCGGCCTCGCGGGCGAGCACGGCGATCAGGACGCCGATCGGGCCGCCGCCGATGACGACGGCGTGCTCGCCGGTCCGCAGCGCCGCCCGGCGCACGTCGTGCACGGCGACGGCGGTGGGCTCGGCCAGTGCGGCGTGCTCCGGCGGCAGGCCGTCCGGGAGCCGGACCAGCAGCTCCGCCGGGACGGTCCAACTGCTCTGCATGGCACCGGCGGAATCGAGGCCGAGGAAGTCCAGCCGGTGGCAGAGGTGCCGGTGTCCGTCCCGGCAGGCCGGGCAGTCGAGGCAGGAGCGGACCGGCAGCACGGTGACCTGCTCGCCGGCCGCCCAGCCGGTGACGCCGTCCCCGAGCTCGGCGATCCGGCCGGACATCTCGTGGCCGAGGACGGCGGGCGGGGTGACCCGGCCGTCCATGGCGCCGTGCAGGACGTGCAGGTCGGTGCCGCAGATGCCGGTGTACGCGACGTCGAGGCGGACCTGTCCGGCGGCGGGCGGGCGGGCGGCGGCGGGCCGGACCAGGACCGTCCGGTCGCCGGTGTAGAGGGCTTGGTGCATCGGAGCTCCAGTGGTGGTGACGGATCGTCAGGCAGTGGTGCCCGCGGGCCGGTAGACGCGCAGGGCGTTGCCGCCGAGGACGGCGTGCGCCTGGGCGGGCGGGAGGGCGGAGAGCTCGCCGCGGACCAGGTCGAGCCAGTCGCGGTAGCGGACGGCGAGGGTGAGCACCGGCCAGTCGCCGCCGTAGAGGCAGCGCTCCGGGCCGAAGAGCTCCAGCGCGGTGCGCAGGTACGGGCGCAGCAGTCCGGGTGCGGCCCGGCCGGGCGGGGCCTCGGTGGCGAGCCCGGAGAGCTTGCAGAGCACGTTGGGCCGGGCCGCCAGACGGCGCAGGGCCCGCTGCCAGCTCCCGCCGTCCGAGGGCCCGGGGCGGGGCTTGCCGAGGTGGTCCAGGACGATGACGGTCTGCGGGCAGGCCGCCGCCAACGCGTCCAGTTCGCCGAGCTGGTGCTCGCGCACGCAGGCGTCGAACGGCAGCCCGGCCGGGCCGAGCAGGGCGATCCCGTCGCGCAGTCCGGCGGTGAACCCGGCGGGTTCGTCCTGGAGCAGGCGGCGCACGCCCACCACGAAGGGGTCGGCCGCGAGGCGGTGCACCCGGGCGGCGAGGCCGTGCGGCAGCTCCAGGGACAGGTGCGCGACCATACCGAGGATCTCCGGACGGCGGGCGGCCGCCGCCCGGACCCAGGCGGTCTCGGCCCCGGCCTGTCCGGCCCGGCGGCCCGCCTCCACCACGATCGCCCGGACCGGCTCGCCCGCCGCCGAGGCGAAGTCCTCCGGCAGGGCCGTGGCGGGCAGCCCGGTGGCGGCGAGCCAGGGGTAGGCGAAGCGGCCGGTGTCCCAGAGGTGCACGTGCGCGTCCACGAGCCCGGGCGTCACGGCCGGGCCTCCGGCGCGGCCCCCCAGTCCTGGTCGCGGACCGGGGCGAGGTGGTCCAGCACCAGGGAGAGCAGGTCCTCGTCGACCGGATCCGTCAACCACCGGACGTTGCGCCGCACTTCCTCGGCGCTGCGGGCACCGACCACGGTGGTGGCGGCGCCGGGCGCCCGGACGGAGAACTGCAGGGCGAGCTTGGCGAGGTCACCACCGGCGGCCGCGCAGAGCTCGGCGGCCTCCGCGCAGCGGGCCAGCAGCCCGGACGGGCCGGGGTGCCAGGGCGGCGGTCCCGGCCGGGTCAGCGCGCCCATGGCGAGCGGCGAGGCGTTGAGCACTCCGGCTCCGAGGGCTTCGAACCGGGGCGTCCAGTCCGCCAGCCGGCGGTCGAGCAGGGTGTACCGGCCGTACGAGAGCACGGTGTCGACCGGGGCCCGCCCCGCCAGGTCGGCGAGCACGGACAGCGGGTACCCGGTGATGCCGACGTGGCGGACCAGCCCCTCCCGCTGGAGCCGGCGCAGCGCGGGCAGCGTCTCCCGGACGAGCTGCTCCGGCCGGCCGAACTCGACGTCGTGGCACTGGACCAGGTCGAGGTGGTCGGTGCGCAGCCGGGCGAGGCTCTCGGTGACGCTGCGCCTGACCCGGTCTGCGCCGAAGTCGAAGTCGGCGGGACCGTAGCGGCCGACCTTGGTGGCCAGCAGGTAGCTGCCGCGGTCGACCCCGTGCAGGGCCCGGCCGAGCAGGGTCTCCGCCGCGGTGGCGCCGTAGTAGGGGGCGACGTCGAAGAGGGTGACGCCGAGGTCGAGGGCGGTGCGGACGGCGGCGATGCCGTCCCGTTCGTCGATGGCGCCGTAGACGGACCCCAACGGGGAAGCGCCGAAGGAGAGTTCGGGCACGGTCAGGTCGGTGGTGCCCAGTTTCCGGTGGTGCACGCTCGCTCCGGGTCAGCGCGGGGACGGTTGCCGGGCCCAGACCGGGCCCTCGGGGTAGCGGTGGTCGGCCACCGAGGTGGGGTGCATCCGGGCGCCGAGCCCGGGCAGGACGGGGGCCACGTAGCGGCCCCGGTCGATCCGGGCCGGCACGGTGAAGTGCTCGTGCAGGTGGTCGACGTACTCGATGACCCGGCCCTCGGTGCTGCCGCTGACGGCCACGTAGTCGAACATCGCCAGGTGCTGGACCATCTCGCACAGGCCGACGCCCCCGGCGTGCGGGCAGACCGGCACGCCGAACTTGGCGGCCAGCAGCAGGATCGCGACGTTCTCGGTGATCCCGGCGACCCGGCTGGCGTCCAGCTGCAGGACGTCGATCGCGCCGGCCTGGAGGAGCTGCTTGAACATCACCTGGTTGTGGCAGTGCTCGCCGGTGGCGACCTTCACCGGCGCGACGGCGGCGCGGATCCGGGCGTGGCCGAGGATGTCGTCGGGCGAGGTCGGTTCCTCGATCCAGTAGGGCGCGAACCCGGCCAGCGCGGCCGTCCGTTCGACCGCCTCTCCGACGCCCCAGGCCTGGTTGGCGTCGATCGCGATCCGCACGTCCGGGCCGACGGCCCGCCGGGCCAGGGCCAGCCGCCGCCGGTCCTCGGCCGGTTCCGCGCCGACCTTGAGCTTGATCTGGGTGAAGCCCTCGGCCACCGCCTCCCGGCAGAGCCGGACCAGCTTCTCGTCGTCGTGGCCGAGCCAGCCGGGGGTGGTGGTGTAGGCCGGGTACCCGTGGGCGAGCAACTCCCGCTGCCTGGCGGCCCGTCCGGGCTCGGCGCGGCGCAGGATCTCCAGCGCCTCCTCCGGGGTGAGCGCGTCCCGCAGGTAGCGGAAGTCCACCAGGGCGACCAGTTCCTCGGGGCTCATCCCGGCCAGCAGCTGCCAGACCGGCCGGCCGGCCCGGCGGGCGTACAGGTCCCAGACCGCGTTGACGATCGCGGCGGCGGCCATGTGGATGACGCCCTTCTCCGGCCCCAGCCAGCGGAGTTGGCCGTCGCCGGTGAGGCGGCCGGAGAGGCCGCCGAGGTCGGCGAGGGTGGCCTCCACCGGCAGCCCGGCCACCAGCGGGGCCAGCGCGCGGACGGCGGCGACCACCACCTCGTTGCCGCGGCCGACGGTGAAGGCGAGGCCGTGGCCCTCCTCGCCCTCGTCGGTGCGCACGGTCACGTAGGCGGCGGAGTAGTCCGGCTCCGGGTTGAGCGCGTCGGAGCCGTCGAGCGTTCGGGAGGTCGGGAAGCGGACGTCCGCCACCTCGATCCCGGTGATGCGGTTCATCGGACATCGCCCTTTCGAAGCGTCAGGCAGCCTGTGCGGCAGAGGAGTTCGACCGGACGGAGAACAGGCCGGGACATGGGATGTACTCTTGGGCAGCGGTCCGCGGCTGTCCAGGTATCCGGCCTTCTGGCGGCGGGAACCCGCCAATCCCCACGTCATTGATGGGATGTCTGCCACGGTGACGAGCGCGACCACCCAGGAGCCCCGGATGTCACTGACCGACATGGCCATCGCCAGGATCCGGGAGCTGATCCGCTCCGGCGCGCTGCCACCCGGCGCGAAGCTGCCGCCCGAGCAGCAGCTGGCCGCGGACCTCGGCCTGTCCCGCAACCTGCTGCGGGAGGCCGTCAAGGCCCTGGCCGTGTCACGGGTGCTGGAGATCCGGCGCGGCGACGGCACCTACGTGACCAGCCTGGCCCCCGGCGTGCTGCTGGAGAACCTCGCCGGAGCGGTCGAACTGCTCGGCGGAGAGACGCTGTTGGAGCTCCTGGAGACCCGTCGCCTGCTCGAACCCGCCGCCACCGCACTGGCCGCCACCCGGATCGGCGAGGACGCCCTCGCGGAGCTGGCGGCCCACCTCACCGCGATGCGGGAGTCACGCGAGGACCCGGAGCGGCTCAACCTGCACGACGCCGCGTTCCACCGCACGGTCACCGCCGCCACCGGAAACGAGACCCTGACCACCGTGCTGGAGGGCATCTCGGGCCGGACGCTGCGGGCCCGGATCTGGCGCGGCCTGGTCGACGACCACGCCGCCGACCAGGCGGTCGCCGAGCACGAGGCCATCCTGCGCGCCCTGGCCGCCCGGGACGCCCCGCTGGCCCGGGCGGCCGCCCTGATGCACGTCGCGGCCACCGAGGACTGGCTGCGCGCGCACCTGCGTTCGGGCGCGGGTGACGGCAACTGACCGCGCGTCACCCCTGGCCAAACTTTCGTATATCTCATACGGTCACTGCCCATGACCGGTTCACCCCACCCCGCCGGCCGCCGGGCCGTCCTGCGCGGCCTGCTCGCCGCCGGCGCCACAGCGGCCCTCCCACCCCTCCTGTCCCCCGCCCCCGCGCACGCGGCGGCCTCCTCCGGCCGCTACGCGATCCGCTTCGACCTGGCACCGCGTCAGACCATCAAGGGCCTGGGCTTCGAGCTCCAGTCCGACTCGATCGGCTCCTCCAACGACGGACTGCCCGAGCTGGTCAGCGGCGTGCCGCACGACCTGGTCCCGAGCGAGCGCAGCCGCTTCCACCAGCAGATGCTCAAGGTCCGCGCGGACCGCGGATTCCGGTACTGCCGGCTGGCGTTGGGGCTCTACCACCGGGGCCTCGACGCCTCCGGCGAGCGCTTCACCGACCGCTACGAGGGCCAGACCGCCCTGCTCGCGGAGCTGATCCGCGAGTCCGGCGTGGAGGGCGTGGCCGCCGAGTACTGGTCCCCCGCCCCCACCTGGAAGAGCAACGACAGCCTCATCGGCGGCACCCTCGCCCCGGACACCGATCTGGACGCGATGGGCGACGCCATGGTCGCCGACCTGCGGTACCTGTCGGACCGCGGCGTCCCCGTCCTGCACTGGGGCCTCCAGAACGAGCCCGGCGTCTCGACCCGCTACCCCTCCTGCACCTACGACGCAGCCCGGTACCTCGCCGCCTTCAAGGCCGTCGCCCCGAAGGTCCGCGCCGCGTACCCCGACGTGACGATCCACGCCGACAGCCAGCACGGCTGGCAGGGCGAGCGCGGCCGGGCGATCCTGGCCGACCCCGAGGCCCTGCGGTACGTGGACGCCTGGACCTTCCACCGCATCGGGGCCGACAGCAACCAGCAGCTGACCGGCGACTTCACCTCGGGGGCCGCCGGGCGGCCGGTCTTCAGCAACGAGTTCGAGTACCTGGAGCGGCAGGGCCCGATGTCCGACTGGCGCACCGTCAACACCGCCCAGTCGATCATGAACTGGATGACCTTCCAGAACTCCCCCACCTGGTTCTGGCTGCACGCCCTGAAGCCCACCACCAACGCGGAGGCCGAGAACTACGCACTCGGCTTCTGGCGCCCCCCGCACGACACCGACTTCTCCCGCTTCCCGCACATCGCGCCGGGCCACTGGGACTTCAACCCCCGCAACTGGAACGCCGTCGCGGGCTTCGTGAAGTACCTGCCCTGGGACTCCGTCCGCCACCACGTCGACGAGCCGCTGCACACCGACGGCAGCCCCTACACCGGCCAGCGGATCATGGCCTGGCGCACCCCGCAGGGCAAGCCCGTCCTCGCCGTCACCAACCGGGACGACACCCCGTACACCTACACCGTCGACACCCGGACCGCCGCCACCTTCCACGGCCACCGCTACGGCCCCGCCACCCACAACCGGACCCTCGCCGCCAAGGCCGGCCCGACCCTGGAGTTCACCGTCCCGGGCAAGTCGATCGAGTTCTGGGTCCGCGCCTGAGCCGGGCCGGGAGCCCCGTCGTCGACGGGGCTCCCGGTGACGGGGGGGGGTCAGGGCGTGCGGACCCAGAACTCCACGGACAGCGGCGGGACGGTGATGGCGAGCGTGGGACCGGTCTTCGCGGCCAGGACCTGGTTGTGGGTGGCGGGGCCGTAGCGGTGGCCCTCGAAGGAGGCGGCGGTCTGGGTGTCGACGTTGTAGGTCCAGGACCGGCTGGAGGAGCGGTTGGTGACCGCGAAGACCTGCTTGCCCTGGGGGGTCTTCCAGGCCATGATCCGGTGCTCCAGGTAGGCGCTGCCGTCCTCGTGGACGGGCTCCTCCACGTGGTGGCGCACGGAGTCCCACGGCATGTAGCGGACGAAGCCCGAGACGGCGTTCCAGTTCTCCGGGTTGCAGTCCCAGTGGCCGGCCTTGATGTTCTGGTAGCGGCTGAAGTCGGTGTCGTGCGGGGGCCGCCAGAAGCCCAGCGAGTAGCCCTTGGACTCCGAGTTGGTGGTGGGCTTCAGGGCGTGCAGCCAGAACCAGGTGGGGGAGTTCTGGAAGGTCATCCAGTTCATGATCGAGTGAGCGGTGTTGAGGGTGCGGTTGAACGAGTCGGTCGCGTGCAGGTACTCGAACTCGTTGTTGAAGACCGGCCGGCCGAGAGCACCTGACGTGTAGTCACCCGTGACCTGCTCGTCGGCGTACTTCCCGACCCGGTGGTAGGTCCACGCGTCGACGTGGCGCAGGGCCTGCTGATCGGCGATGAGCGCCTTGCCGCGCTCGCCGCTCCAGCCGCCACGACTGTCGGCGTGGATCATCACGTCCGGGTACTTGGCGCGGATCTTCGGCGCGACCGCCTTGAACGCCGCCAGGTACTGCGGGGCGTCGTAGAAGCAGGAGGAGTAGGCCGTGTACGCGTCGGGCTCGTTCTGCAGGCCCCACATGCTGATCGGGATGCCGCGGGCCGCTAGGAAGTCGAGGTCGGCGACCATCGCCTCGCCCATCGCGTCCAGGTCCGCCGGGGCGAAGGAGGCCAGCCCGTAGGGCTTGCCGTCCGGGGACTTGCCGACCAGGGCGTTGTTCACCTTCCAGGCCGGCGCCGGGGACCAGTACTCGGCGGCGACGCCCTCGATGCCGGCCTCGCGGATCATCTCCGCGAGCAGCGCGGTCTGCCCCTCGTACCGGTCGGTGAACCGCTTGCCGTCGGCGGTCACGCCGCGGTGGTAGAGACCGAGCGCGAGACGGCAGTAGCGGAAGCCCCGGTCCGAGCGGATCTTCAGCATCTGCTGGTAGAAGCGGGTGCGCTCACTGGGCGTCAGGTCGTACGGCACGCCGCTGACCAGGTCGGGCATGCCGTTGTTGCCCGAGCCGATCGAGTCGGACTGGATCTCGAAGCCCAGGCCCTTGATGGTCTGCCGCGCACCGTTGTCGAAGCGGATCGTGTAGTCGCCCGAGTCCAACCCCGCCGCGCGGGCGGCCGAGTGGTGGAGGACCTGGGAGAGGGCCGCCGCCGCACCGCCGACGGCGGCGCCGCGGAGCAGGGATCTGCGGCTGGGTCCGCGCTGGTCACTGGGGGACATGGTCGTTCTCCTTGGGTGGTGGGAGAGTTGAGTGAGGAAAAGGTATGCGATATACGACCCTGACCGCCAGACCCGATGCCGATGTCCTTTCGGCGCACGAGGCCCCTTGACAGGGCGTCAGGCGGAGCGTTTTCCTTCTGTCGCATCACGTTGGATTTCGTTCGATCGTGATCCGAGCGACGTGCGCCACGCGCCGTCCGAGCTGCCGAGCAGCCCAGCCTCCGCCACCCGTCCGAGGCACCCCCATGCCCGCGCCGACCACCCCGGCGCGGCACCCCACGAGAAAGGGACGTCTCGTGCCGTACCCCCGCGGCCTGCTGGCCGCCACTGCCGCACTGGCCCTCCTGGGCCTCCCCGCCACCTCCGCCGCGGCCTCCCCCGACAGCTGGAGCACCGCCCAGCCCGGCGCCACGGACGCCGGCTGCGACGGAGTCCGGGCCACCATGGCCCTCGACCCCGCCGGATCCCCCACCCTGACGGCGAGTCGGGACTGCCACCCGGCCCTGCTCCCCGCGCCGATCGGCCTGGTGACCGCCGCCGCCGACCTCAGCACCGGCCTCGCCTTCGTCAACCGTACCGACCGGACCGTCCACGACGCCTACCGCACCACCGTGGGCGGCGCCCGGCTCCGGGACCGCACCGCCACCGAGACCCGGCTGGTCTTCGCCAAGGGCCCCGACCGGCTCACCGTGCACCTGCGCACCTCCCCGGACGGGATCGCCCTCCGCTACGAACTCCCCACCGGCGCCACGGTGTTGCGCGAGGCGACCGCCTTCGAGCTGCCGCCGGACGCCCAGCTCACCCGCTCCTCCTACGGCCCCGCCCACGAGGCGCTCTACAGCAGCTCCCCGCTCGCGGCCGTCCCGACCGGTGACCTCGGAATGGACCTGTTCGCCCAACTTCCGGACGGGACAAGCGTGTTGCTCTCGGAGTCCGGGGTCGACGGCGGATACGCGGGCGGCCGGTTCACGCACACCCAGGGCACCGGCCGGTTCACCGTCGCGCTCGCCGACAGCCAGGTGGCACGCACCGACGCGTTCGCGACCCCCTGGCGGGTGGCCGTGATCGGCACCACCGCGACCGTCGTGGAGTCGACCCTCGAGGACGACGTCGCCCCGCCGTCCCGGATCGCCGACACCTCCTGGATCGTGCCGGGCATCGCCGCCTGGCCCTGGTTCGACGGCGGCAAGGCCACCCAGCGCGACCTCGGCAAGCTCAAGGGCTGGGCCGACTACGCCTCTTCGCAAGGCTGGCCGTACCTGCTGGTCGACGACGGCTGGAAGGGCGTGGGCTGGATGCCCGAGCTGGTCGCGTACGCCCGCGACCGGGACGTGCGGATCCTGCTCTGGTACCACTGGCAGGACCTCGACACCCCGGCGAAGCGCGGCGCGGAGTTCGACCGGCTGAACCGGTGGGGCGTGGCCGGCGTGAAGATGGACTTCATGGGCTCCGAGGCCAGGGCCCGCCAGCAGTGGTACGACGCGGCCCTGGCCGACGCCGCCGAACACCGGCTGGTGGTCGACCTGCACGGCTCGCGCCTGCCGGTCGGCGTCCACCGCACCTGGCCGCACGTCCTCACCTCGGAGGCCGTGCGCGGCGAGGAGTACTCCACCGGCCGCACCATCGGCCACGTCACGGCCGTGCCCTTCACCCGCGGCGCGCTCGGCCCGGTGGACTACTCCCCGATGGGCTTCCAGCGCTCCAACCCGGACACCGACGGCGCCGAGCTGGCCCTCGGGGTGCTCTACGAGAGCGGGTTGATGCTGCCCGGCGGCCGGGTCGCCGACTACCGGGCCCGGCCCGAGGCCCAGCGTTGGATGCGGCAGCTGCCGACGGTCTGGGACGAGACCCGGTTCGTCCAGGGCGGCCCGGTCTCCGGGGCGGTGATCGCCCGCCGGTCCGCCGACCGCTGGTTCCTCGGAGCCGTCACCGGCGGCGCGGCCGGGACCATCGCCTACCCCACCGCCTTCCTGGGCAACGGCAGTTGGCACGCCGAGATCACCACCGACGGCCCGGACGGCCTGGTCCGCACCAGCCGGGTGATCAGGGCCGGGGACACCCTCGCCGTCCCGAACGCCGCGCGCGGCGGACACGTCGTCAAGCTCACCCGGGCCCTCACTCCGCCCACCGGCTTCCGCACCCTCGCACCGGTCGACGGGCAGCCGCTCGCGGTCCAGGGCGGCGCGGCCGGCTGCGGCGTCCCGGTGGTCGGCGCTCCCGCCGACGGCGGCGCCGCGAGCGGCTTCGAGCTCCGCCCGCTGGGCGACGGGTACCTCAGGATGGTCAACCGGGGCACCGGCGAGGACGTGGTGGTGCTCGGCGCCTCCCGGGACGCCGGGGCCGCGCTCGTCCAGTGCGTCTACGCGAGCGGCGCCAAGACCAACGACGAGTGGCTGGCGGAGGACGCCGGGGACGGCCGGTTCCGCCTGGCCAACCGCTACAGCGGCCTGTACCTGACGGCCCCTCGGGCCCCGGGCGGCCGGTTCGAGCAGCGGCCGTTCGACGGGTCGGGCCGCCAGCTCCTCACGGCGGGCTGAGCGCCGCTGACCTGCGCCGTTCGGCACCGTGCCGACGACGGACCCGCGGGCGGCGGCGCTACGGTGGGTACCTGATCCGGAGGAGGACAACCGATGGCGACGCGGACCGGCGGTACCGACGGCCCGGGGAGGACGCCGCCCTTCGTCGGCCGCGACCGCGAACTCGCCGCCCTGCTGGGCGCGGCGCGCTCGCGCCCCTCCGTCGTGCTGGTCGAGGGCGAGGCCGGGATCGGCAAGTCCCGGTTGGTCGCCGAGGCCGCCGCCGAACTGCGGAGCGAGGGCGTGCTGGTGGTGACCGGCGGTTGCCACCCGCTGCGCGAGCCGCTCGCCTTCGGTCCGGTGGTGGAGGCGCTCCGCCGCTGCGGCCCCCAGCTGCCCGCCACCCACGGACCCGACGCCCACCGCCCTGACGCCCACCACCCCGCCACCCACCGCCCTGACGCCCACCGCTCTGACGGCTCCGCCGCGCCGGACCACCCGGGCGGCCCGGACGGACTCTCCCCGGCGGCCGGCGTGCTGGCGGTCCTGCTGCCCGAACTCGCCGACCGGCTCCCGCCCTCCCCCGCGCTGCCACCCGGCCCGACCCTCCCGCGCGAGCTGGTGGCCCGGGGCGTCCGGGCCGTGCTGGCCGCGATCGCGCCCGTGGTGCTGGTGGTCGAGGACGTGCACTGGGCCGACGAGGCCACCCGTGACCTGCTCCTGCTGCTGGCCCGGGACCTGCCGCCGGACACCGCGCTGGTGCTCACCCACCGCGGCCGCGACGCCCCCGGGCGCGGACCGCTGCTCGGCGCGGCCTACCGCCGCCCGCCCGGCACCGGTGGGGCCGAGCTGGCGCTGCAGCGCCTGGCCCCGGACGACCTGCGGGCGATGGCCCGCTCCGTCCTCGCCGAGGCGGCCACCCCCGCCCTGCTGCACACCCTGGTCGAGCGCAGCGAGGGCCTGCCGCTGGTCATCGAGGAGGACCTGATCACGCTCGGCGGCCGGCTCGGCGACGGTGTGCTCGGGGTGCCGCGCAGCCTGCGGGAGGTGTTCGCGGAGCGCCTCGCGCAACTGCCGCCGGAGGCCGTGGACCTGGCGGACGTCTCCGCCGTGCTGGCGGTCCCGGCCGGCGAGCGGCTGCTGGCCGACTGCGCCGGGCTGGCGCCCGAGGCGGCCCGGCCGGCGCTGCTGGCGGCGCTCTCCTCCTCGGTGCTGCGCGAGTACGGGCCCGACTCCTACGGCTTCGCCCACGCGCTCGGCCGCCAGGCGCACTACGACGGCCTGCCCGGGCCGGTCCGGCTCCGCCTGCACCGTCAGGTCCTGCGCGCCCTGGGGGCGTTGACGGAGCCTCCGCTGGTGCAGATCGCCCACCACACCCGGGCGCTCGGCGACACCGCGGCCTGGCTGGACCGGGCGATGGCCGCCGCCGACCAGGCGGTGGCGCGCGGTGACCAGGGCACCGCGGCCGGTCTGCTCCACCAGGTGCTCGACGAGCCCGGGCTCCCGGCCGAGCTGCACGCCCGGGCGGCGCTGGCGCTGGCCCGGACGGCCTGGGACGCCACCGAGTACACCCGCACCATCGCCACCCTGCGCCGGATCGTGGCCGGCCCGGGCCTGCCCGCCGCGACCCGCGGCGAGATCCGGCTCGACCTCGGCCTGCTCCTGCTCAACCAGGCCGCCGACCCGAGCGGCGAGGCCGAACTGGAGCGCGCCGTCGAGGAGTTGGAGGGACACCGGCCCGAGCAGGCGGCCCGCGCGATGTCGCTGCTGGCGATGTGGGAGACCAGCCGGTTCTCCGCCGCCGAGCAGCGTGCCTGGCTGGACCGGGCCGAGGCCACCGTCGCGGACAGCCCCGACCGGGTCGCCCGCGCCTCGGTACGGGCCAACCGGATCACCGTCCTGGGCACCCAGGCCCGCCCCGAGGCGGAGGAGCTGCTGGCGGCCCTGCCCCGCGCGGACGAGGACCCGGAGGTGGTGCGGCACACCGCCCGCGCCCTGGCCAACGCCGCCGAGTCCGGCCTCTGCCTGGGTCGCGACGCCCGGGCCGCCGCGCACACGGCGGAGGCACTGGCCCTCACCCGGCTGCGCCGCGCGCCCGCCCTGCTGGTGCACTGCCGCTCCTACGAGCTGCTGCTCTCCTGGCTGGCCGGTGGGTGGGACGGCTGGGACGAGCGCTACGCGGCCTTCCGGGCGCAGTACGTGGACGAGCCGCTGGCCGTGGACGACCTGCTGGCCACCGTCGAGGGCATCACGGCCACCGCCCGCGGACGTGCCGCCCGGGCGGTCGAGCGCTTCGGCCGGGTGCTGGCCCGCGACACCGCCCGGATGAACCTCAACGCTCTGGGCGCGGCCGCCGGGCTGGCCCGGATCCAGCTCACCCGGGGCGACGCGGACGCGGCCTGGTCCACCGTGGCCGGCTACCTGCCGCTGCTGCCGCGCAAGGAGATCTGGGTCTACGCGCTGGGCCTGGCACCCGTGGCGGTGGAGACCGCCCTGGCACGCGGGGACCGGGCGGCCGCCGAGGAGCTGACGGAGGGTCACCGCGCCGGGATCGAGGGCATGGACGCGCCCGGGGCGGTGGCCGAGCAGCACCTGTGCCGCGGCCTGCTCGCCACCGAAGGCCAACCTGCGGACGCCGCCCGGGAGTTCGACCTCGCGCGCGCCCACTGGTCCGGCATCGGCCGCCCGTACCACGCGGCCCTGGCCGGGGAGCGGGCCGCACGGGCGCTGGCCGGCGCGCAGCCCGGGGAGGCCGTCAGCAGGCTCTCCGAGGCGGCGACCATCCTGGACCGCCTCGGCGCCACCACCGACGCCGCCCGCTGCCGCCACCTGCTGCTGGAGCTCGGCCAGGCCCGCCCGCGGTCCCGGGGCCGGGCCGGCTTCGGCGACGCGCTCTCCCCGCGCGAGCAGCAGGTCGCCGGGCTGCTCCGGGACGGGGCCGCCAACAAGGACATCGCCGCCGCCCTCTTCCTCTCGCCCCGCACCGTCGAGCAGCACGTGGCCAAGGTGCTGCGCAAACTCGCCACCACCCGGGACGCGCTGCGCGACGGACGGGCATGAGCCCTGGTCAGAGCCCGTCCGTAGGTAGCGACCCGGATTGATTACCTAGCGGTCCACCCGCTTCGCTGGAACCGTCCCGGCTCCGGCCCTCCTCCCTGCGCCACCTCCCCGCCCGTCGAGCCGCCCCGGCCCGGCGGGCGGTTTCGTTGCGGAGGCGTGAACGACACGAAACGGCAACGCCCCTGGCGAAGATTTCGTATATCGCATACGTTACGCATCAGTCCGATGATCCAGCGGCCCGCCGCCGCATCGGCCCTCACTCCAGAACCCTCCGGGCCCGACCCCCAGCCAGGGCCCGCCGCACGAGGAGACCCACCCATGGCACCACTCCGCCGTCGCATCGCCGCCCTCTCGCTGGCGTCCGCCTTCGCGCTCGCCGCCTCGGCCTGTTCCACCGGCAGCGGGTCCTCGGAGTCCGCCGGCCCGACCACGGTCAAGTTCTGGTCCATGCCGTACTGGATCGGCCAGGACACCAAGGTCAAGGCCCTGGTGGACGAGTTCAACGCCTCGCAGTCCAAGGTGAAGGTCGAGCTCACCCTGCTGGAGTGGAAGGACGGCCGCGACAAGATCAAGCAGGCCATCGCCGCCGGCAAGGGCCCGGACGTCTGGCTGATGAACAACGGCCTGGAGCTCGACTACCTCAAGGCCGGCGCGCTGGCCCCGCTCGACAAGCTCGGCTACACCGCCGCCGACACCGCCAAGTTCCTGCCGCTCGCCAAGATCGACGAGTACGACGGCAAGATGCACGGCGCCCCGCTCTACTTCGACGTCGACGTGATGCTCTACCGCACCGACGTCCTCCGGCAGTACGGCTTCACCGCACCCCCGAAGACCTGGGAGGAGCTGAAGTCCACGGCCTCCACCATCACCACCAAGTCGGCCGAGTCCGGCAAGAAGGTGACGGGCTGGCAGTTCAAGGGCATGGACGACCACCTCAACGCCATCAACTCCACCTGGGAGAGCTTCCTCTGCCAGGCCGGCGGCACCCTCACCTCCGCCGACTTCAAGACCTCCACCCAGAACTCCGAGGCCGGGCGCACCGCCATGGAGTACATGAAGTCCTTCTACACCGAGAAGATCTCCCCCACCGGCACCAGCGCCCTGAACGGCTTCATCAGCGGCGACGTCGCGATGTTCCCGTTCTTCCAGTCCGTCATCGCCAACGTCCAGACCGGCGGCGCCAAGACCGAGGGCAAGTGGGCCGTCGCGCCGATGCCCACCGGCCCCAAGAGCGGCTGCTCCATGGTCGGCGGCCACAGCCTGGTGGCCAGCTCGGCGAGCAAGAACCTGAGCGGCGCCGGCACCTTCATGCGCTGGCTGGCCTCGCCCGAGCGCAGCGCCCAGTACATGGACTTCCACGCGATCTTCCCGTACGACCTGGCCAAGGTGGACCCGGCCGTGAAGGCCACCGTCGACGGCAAGGTGAAGGCCGACCCCAACTGGGCGGCCATCTTCGAGCAGTTGGGCCGCAACACCCCCGACCTGGTGCTCCAGGACCGGCACGCCTTCCAGGCCCGCTGGGACGCCCAGAAGGCCAACATCGTGGCCGGCGTCAACGGCCAGGCCCCGGTCGACAAGGCCCTCAAGACCGTCGACGAGCTGGTCGGCCAGGCCCTCGGCAAGGAGTGAGGCGATGACGACCGTGACCGAACTCCCCGCCAAGCACCCACCCGGCAGCACCGCCGCCGAACGCCGCACCGCCACCCCCGAGCCCCGCCGCCGCAGGCGCCGCCCGACCGGCGCGCTGGCCGGCTGGCTCTCGGTGGGCCCGGCCCTGCTGCTGATCCTGGGCTTCACCTTCTACCCGATGCTCCAGTCGATGCTGCTGAGCACCGACCACTGGAACATGCTGGGCCCGCGCACCTTCGTCGGCGCGGAGAACTACACCACCATCCTCGGGGCGGGCACCTTCCGTCAGAGCCTGGTCAACACGGTGGTCTTCACCGTGGTCACGCTGATCGGCACCTACGTGCTGGCCCTGGCCACCGCGATGGCCGCCAACCGCGAACTCGCCTCCGCCCGCTTCGTGCGCACCGTCACCGTGCTGCCCGCCGTCATCCCGATGGTGGTCGCGGGCCTGGTGTGGAAGTGGATGTACGAGCCCGACCACGGGCTGGTCAACACCCTGATCGGCCTGTTCGGCGCGGACGGCGCCCGCTGGCTGTTCGACAACGACCTGGCGCTGCCCGCCGTCGCGGTGGTGAGCATCTGGAAGGAGTTCGGCATCTACGCGCTGATCCTGCTCGGCGGGCTCCAGCGCATCCCGGACGAGATCTACGAGGCGGCCACCATCGACCGGGCCGGCCCCTGGCGGCAGTTCCGCTCCATCACGCTGCCGATGCTCAAGCCCGCCACCGCCGCCGTCTTCCTCCTCCTGCTCTTCAACTCCTTCAAGGTCTTCGACCAGGTCTGGGTGATGACCGAGGGCGGCCCGGGCACCGCGACGCTGACCGTGGTCACCTTCATCTACACCCGCCTGCTGACCGACGTGGGCGTGGCCTCCGCCGCCTCGGTGGTGCTGTTCGTGATCCTGCTGGCGATCACCCTCGTCCGCCTGAAGCTGACCTCCCGGGAGGAGTCGTGAGCAAGTCCCCGGCGTCCCCGCCGTCCCCCTCCCGTCTCGCACCGGCCCTGTGGCTCACCGCGGTCACCGTCTTCGCCGGGCTCCCGGTGCTCTGGATGCTGCTCACCTCCTTCCAGCCCCTGGAGGACCTGGTCGGCAGCGGGCAGGGCCTGATCCCCCGTCACCTCACCGGCGACGCCTACACGGAGGTGGTCTCCGCCTTCCCGTACGGCCGCTGGTTCCTCAACTCGGTGCTGGTGGCCGGGGCCGTGGTCGCCGGGAACCTGGTCTTCGACACCCTCGCCGCCTACGGGCTCTCCCGGATCCGCTTCCGCGGCCGCCAGGCCGTGCTCACCCTGATCCTGGCCACCCTGATGATCCCCACCCAGGTCATCCTCGTCCCGCTCTACCTGGTGATGCGCGACCTGGACTGGATCGACACCTACTGGGCCCTGATCATCCCCTTCCTGGCCAGCCCCACCGGCATCTTCCTGCTGCGCCAGCACTTCATCACCCTGCCCGTCCAGCTGGACGAGGCCGCCGCCATCGACGGCGCCGGCCGGCTGCGCACCCTGGTCAGCATCCTGCTGCCCAACTCCTGGCCGGCCCTGGGCACCGTCGCGGTCCTCAAGTTCATGTGGACCTGGGGCGAGTTCGCCTGGCCCTCCCTCGTCACCAACGACGAGCTCCTGCGCACCCTCCCGGTCGGACTGGCCCAGTTCCAGAACCAGTTCGCCCCCCGCTGGGACCTCCTGATGGCCGGCTCGGTCCTGGCCGCGATCCCCGTGGTGCTCGCCTTCGTCCTCCTCCAGCGGACCTTCGTCCGCGGCCTCACCGGCGGAGCGGTCAAGGAGTAGTAACCGTCACACCCCGGCGTCGGAAGCGCCGGTGCAGGTCGGGAGGGCCCGGCCGACGCCAGAGGGAGGCGTCGGCCGGGCCCTCCCGACGTTCCGTCAGACCAGCGGGTCCTCGCCCACCGGTGTGGCGATGACGAACCCGCCGAAGGTGACGGGAACAGCGCGCCGTCGGGCCCGCCGCTCATCGCGCTGACCATCGGCGCCGACGACTCTCCCGCCGGGGCCAGCGGGACGCCCCCCGCTCCAGCGTCCGCGCGGCCAGGACCACGCCCTCGTACGCGTCGTCGCCGGTGGCCGATCACCGCGTCCCACACCGGCTCGTCCAGGATCCGGCCGGGGTCGGTGTCCTCGCTCCGGACCTCGGTGAGGGTCTGCGTCTCCACCAGGTGGATGCCGTCGTTCAGCCCGGCGGACAGCCGGGTGCCGCCCGAGTTGGCGCACAGGAAGCCGCTCCCCAGCCCGCCGTACGCCAGCTCCTGGCTGACGGCGGTGCCCAGCACACGGGTCAGGGGGACGAACGCACGAAGCCCGGGCCGCGCCACGGCTGACGGTGCCGTGGTGCGACCCGGGCTCGCGGGGCCGGTCCTCCCCCGCCGCTGGCCGGGGCCCGGAGGCCACCGGCGGAGGGGCCGGAGCGGGAGTGGCGGACGGGGTCAGGGCAGGCGCCGTCCGCCACGTTCGGGGCCGGGCCGGCCGTGGGGGTGCCGGCCCGACGGTCTGCGGGGGTGTCAGAAGCGGGCGACCACGTAGCGGTCGACGGCGTCCTCGTCGAGCTCGAAGCCGAGGCCCGGGCCGGTGGGGACGACCAGCGCGCCGTCGGTGAACTTCGGCGGGTTGAGCAGGATGTTCTCCCGGATCGGGTTGGGCAGCCGGTTGTACTCGTAGGTGCGCAGGTTCGGCGTGGCGGCGCAGAGCTGGAGCGCCGCGCAGAGGCTGACCCCGGAGCCGACGCCGTGCGGGGCGATGTCGACGTGGAAGGCGGAGGCCAGCGCGGAGAGCCGCATCGCCTCGGTGATGCCGCCGCAGCGCGCGACGTTCGGCATGAAGACGTCGATGGCGTGCTGGACCAGGGAGTCCCGCATGTCGAAGCGGGTGAAGTGGGTCTCGCCGTTGACGATCGTCAGGCCGGTGCGGCGGCGCAGCTCGGCCAGGTTGGCGAGGTCGTCGACCTGGAGCGGCTCCTCGTACCAGGAGATGCCGAGGTCGGCGAGGACGGCGCCGACCCGGGTGGCCTGGTCGAGGTCGTAGGCGCAGTTGACGTCGGTGAGGATCTCCACGTCCTCGCCGACGGCGGCCCGGACGGCGGTGAGGTGGGCCCGGTCGGTGCGCTCGCCGCGGCCGATCTTGACCTTGAACGCCTTGAATCCCTGCTCGACGAAGCCGAGCGCCTGGCGGGCGGAGTCCTCCGGGTCGGCGTGCAGGGCGACGGGGCTGGCGTAGCAGTCGACGGTCTCCCGGATCGGTCCGCCGAGCAGGCGGTGCACGGGGAGGCCGGCCAGCTTGCCGCGCAGGTCCCACAGGGCGAGGTCGATGCCGGCCATGGCCTCCAGGTAGAAGCCCCGGTTGTGGCCGCCGGCGGCCTGGCCCTTGAACAGCCGCTCCCATATCGCGCCGGTGGCCAGCGCGTCCTGGCCGATCAGCAGGGGGGCCAGCACGGTGGCCACCACGGTCGCGGTGACCTGCGGGCTGGGCAGCCCGTACGCCTCGCCGATGCCGACCGAGCCGTCCTCGGTGTGCACCTTGACCAGCGTCGCGTACTGGCCCCGGCGGGGCAGCACCAGGTGGCTGGAGGCGGGGTAGCGCAGCCAGTCCGGCACGTCCTCGGGCGAGTCGTAGAGGTCGTCGAAGCTGGCGGACAGGGCGAGGGCCTCGACCTTGGTGATGCGCAGGGGCTGGGTGGTCACGGGCGGTTCTCCTGGGGTGCCGTGCCCTCTCCTCGGGTACGGGGAGGGCGGTCTGAGGGGGGATCAGGCGGTTGGGGTACGGGCGGTGAGGACGGCGGCGGCGGTGACGGCGCAGCCGGCCAGGACGTAGAGGACGACAGGGGTGGCGGATCCGGTGGCGGCCACCAGGGCGGTGCCGATGAACGGGGCGGTGCCGCCGAACAGCGCCCCGCCGAGTTCGCGACCGACGCTCACGCCGCTGAACCGGACCGGGGCGTCGAACTGCTCGGCGACCAGGGCGGCCTGCGGGCCGAAGACCATGTCCTTGCAGAGCGGGATCGCGACCACCAGGGCCAGGAACACGAGCGGCACGCTCCTGGTCTCCAGCAGCCGGAAGAACGGGAAGGCGTAGGCGGCGGTGCAGACCAGCCCGGCGCAGACGACGACGCGCCGGCCCAGGCGGTCCGAGAGCCAGCCCCAGAACGGGATCGCCACGATCTCCAGGGCGGAGGCGAGCGCCACCGCCCAGAGCACGGTGGAGCGGGGGATGCCCAGGTCCTTGGTGGCGTAGGAGAGGGCGAAGGCCTGGATCAGGTAGCCCCAGACGAAGCCGGAGACGGTGATGCCGACGACGCGCAGCAGCGCGCGCGGGTGGTGGCGCAGCAGGGCGCCGAGCGGGAAGCGGACGGTGCCGCCGCTCTCCCGCAGGGCGTGGAAGACGGGCGTCTCCTCGATGCCCCGGCGCAGCCAGAGGCCGAAGACGACCAGGGCGGCGCTGAGCAGGAAGGGGACGCGCCAGCCCCAGCCGAGGAAGGCCTCGTCGGGGAGCAGCGAGACGGTGCCGAAGACGGCGGTGGCGAGCACGAAGCCCGCGCCGGTGCCCATCGCGGGGACGGCGCCGTGCAGGCCGCGCCGTCCGTCGGGCGCGCTCTCCACGGTGAGCAGCGTGGCGCCGGCGAACTCGCCGCCCACCGCGACGCCCTGACAGATCCTCAGCGCGATCAGCAGCACGGGTGCCCACGCTCCCGCGACGGCCTCGGTGGGCAGGGCGCCGACCAGGGTGGTGGCGACGCCCATCGCGATCAGGGTGAGCAGCAGGACCTTCTTGCGGCCGACCCGGTCGCCGAGGTGCCCGAAGAGCAGGCCCCCGAGCGGTCGGGCGGCGAAGCCCACGCCGAAGGTGGCGAAGGAGGCCAGGGTGGCGGCGGTGTCGGCGGAGCCGAAGAAGAGCGGGCCGAAGACCAGGGCGGAGGCGAGTCCGTAGAGGCTGAAGTCGTACCACTCCAGGACGGTGCCGACCGTGCCGGCGATCATCCTGCGACGCGTGCCGCTGCCCTCGGGGGTGTTGCTCATCGTGCTGCCCTTGTTCGCCGCAACAGAGACCATAAACGTATTCGATATACGAAATATCCGCTAGAGGGGGCGCCACCGCCCCTCGCGGTACGGCGCCACCGGCGGGGCCGTCACCCCGCACGGACGGGCCAGCACCGCCCCCGCCCACGGGTCCGGCTCCGCCAGGCGGTGCAGCGCGGTGGTGACGAACATCCACCCGCCGCCGAAGGCCACGCTGCTCACGTGGGCGGTCGGCACGCTCACGCTCTCGCGCAGCCCCCCGTACGGGTCGTACCGGTGCACCCGACCGGCGCCCCAGCGGGCGACCCAGAGGAAGCCCCGGTCGTCCACCGCCATGCCGTCCGGCCTCCCGGCCAGCCGGGCCGGGCCGGCCAGCAGCCGCGAGGGCCCCAACCGGCCGCTCTCCGGGGCCACCTGATGGGCCGTGATCACGCCCCTGGCACTGTCGGCCAGGTAGAGGGTGCGGCCGTCCGGCGCGAAGGCGGGCCCGTTCGGGACGGTCAGCCCGGTCAGCACCCGGTGCACCGAGCCGTCCGGGTCGGTGCGGTACAGCGCACCGGCTCCGGGCGCCGCGTCCGCCGCCATGCTGGTGGCCCAGAACCGGCCCGCCGGATCGCAGGCGGCGTCGTTCATCCGCATCGGGCGCGGCGCGTCGGCCTCCGGCCGGGCGGTCCACCGGGGCGGCGCCCCCGGGGCCAGCCGGACAACCCCCGCCCCGGCGGCGGCGATCCACTCGCCCTCCCGGCCCGCCACGGGCGCGGCCGCACCGAGCGGGACGTCCAGCTCGGCCTCCGTCCGCAGGTCACCCGTCGGCCCGCTGCTGTGGAGGACGCCGCGGAGCAGGTCGGTGAAGTACAGCCGACCCCCGTGCCAGCGCGCGCCTTCGGCCAGCTGGAACCGCCCGGGGCACCACTCCCGCCAGCCCCCGGAGCCCGAACCAGGCGCATCGCCGCCGGGTCCCGGCCCGGAAGCACCGTGCTCGGCGGCCGTCACCGGAGCGTCGCGCCGGGCGCGGCGCCCAGCAGGCCGAGTTCCTGACGGAACGGCAGCCCCTCCCAGTCCCCGGCCGCCGCGACCGCGAACGCGCCCGTGGTGACGGCCCGTTCGAGCCGCCCCTCCACCGGCAGGTGGTCGAGCAGCCCGGAGAGGTACCCGGCGACGAAGGCGTCCCCGGCCCCGACCGTGTCGCGGACCGGTACCCGCACGGCGGGCCTGGCGACGGATCCGTCCACGGTGAAGACTTCGGCACCCTCGGCGCCGCGCTTGACCACCACCTCGCCGACGCCCAGGGCCAGCAGCGCCTCGACCCGCTCGGCCTCGCAGCCCGCCCCGGCCGGTGCGGCCAGCTCCAGCTCGTCGTCGGAGGCCACCAGGACGTCGAGCAGCGGCACCAGCGGACGCAGCGCCTCGCCCGCCGCCTCGCGCGACCACAGCTTGGACCGGTAGTTGACGTCCAGGCAGATCGCGGCCCCGTCCGACCCGGCGGCCGCCTCCACCGCCGCCCGGGGGCCGGGCCCGAGGGCGGCGGTGACACCGGTGAGGTGGACGACGGAGGCGCCTTCGCCGAGGGCCGCGGCCAGATGACGCGGCGCCAGCCGCGAACCCGCCGACCCGGCGCGGTAGTAGGCCACCCGCACCAGATCGGCCACCCGGGGTTCGAAGACCACCAGTCCGGTGGGAGCGCCGCCCTGGTCGACGGCGGCACAGGAGAGGTCGACGCCCTCCGCCCGCAGGGTGCGCCGCACCAGGCGGCCGAACTCGTCCTCGCCGGTGACGCCGACCCAGCGGACGGAGTGGCCGAGCCGGGAGAGCCCGATGGCCACGTTGGCCTCGGCACCGGCCACCGACAGGGCGAGCGAGCCGCCGAGCTGCAGAGGCCGGTCTGCCCGCAGGGCCGCCATGGCCTCGCCGAGGGTCAGGACGTCGGGCACGCGAACTCCTCGGCGAGGCTGCGGAATTCGGCGATCCGGGCGAGCAGCCCGCCGGTGTCGCCACCGCGGTCGGCGGCGGTCCCGACCAGCGGGCCGCCGACACCGACGGCGAGCGCGCCGGCCGCCAGGAACTCCCGGGCGGCCCGGGCGGCCACACCACCGACCGGAACGAACGGGACGTCGGGGAACGGATCCCGCAGGGCCCTCAGGTACGCCGGGCCGCCCAGGCTGCCGGGGAAGAGCTTCACGGCCGTCGCCCCCTCCGCGTAGGCCTGGGCCACCTCGGTCGGGGTGACGGCGCCCGCGAGCACCGGCATGCCGAGGGACTGCGCCTCGCCGACGGCCTCGGTCAGCCCGGGGGTCACCGCGAACGCCGCACCGGCCGCCGCGGCCGCCCGGGCGTCCGCCGCGGTGAGCAGGGTGCCGGCGCCGAGCGCCGCGTACGGACCGAGGGCCGCACGGGCCCGCTCCAGGACGTGCAGCGCGTTGGCCGTGGTGAGCGAGACCTCGACCAGTTGAACGCCGTTGCCGAACAGGGTGAGCACCGCATCCAGGGCCGCGTCGGGGTCGTTGCCCCTGACGACGGCCAGGATCCGGCGATCCCGCAGGGCTGTGAGCAGGTCGGTTTCGTGCACGGGTACCTCCGGGGCCGGTCGAGAATTTTGGGATATCGTATACCTTCCTGTGGCAGACGACGAAAGGGGGCCCCATGGCCCGCACAGCCCTGATCACCGGCGCGGCGGGCGGCATCGGCCGCGCGGTCGCCGCCCGCCTGCTCGCCGACGGCCTCCGGGTGGCCGCCCTCGACCTGGCCGACCCCGGACTGCCCGGGGTCGCCTACCACCACGCCGACGTGACCGACCCCGAGCAGGTCCGCTCCGCGGTCGCCGCAGCCGTGGCGCGGCTCGGCGGTCTCGACGTCCTGGTGACCTGCGCGGGCGTCACCGAGGGCGCCCCGCTGCACCTGACGACCGATCAGCAGTGGCGGCAGGTGCTGGCCGTCAACCTCGACTCGGTCTTCCACTGCGTCCGCGAGGTGCTGCCCGTGATGACGGCCGCGGGCTCGGGCGCGGTGGTCACCGTCGGCTCCGTCCTGCACCGCACCGCCGCCCCCGGGCTGCCCGCCTACGCCGCCGCCAAGGGCGCCATCGCCGCCCTGACCCGCCAGCTCGCCGTGGACTACGGCCACCACGGGATCAGCTTCGTGACCCTCTCCCCCGGCTGGGTGCGCACCCCCGCCACCGAGTCACGGCTCGCCCCGGGCGAGGACGACCTCGTCCGACTCCGGGAGAGCAACCCCATGCGCACCCTGCTCACCCCCGAGGACATCGCCGCCGCCGTCGCCTTCGCCTCCTCCCCGGCGGCCGCCGCGCTGACCGGCTCGGAACTGGTCCTGGACGCCGGGGCCTCGGTGCTCAGCCCGGCCAGCCTGCTGCGCGACGCCCACCGCGAACGCCTCGGCCTGCCCCCGCTGCACACCCACTGACCGGGGCCCGGGGCCCGACGAACGCGGAAGCGGCGGCGCACGAAGACCTCGTGCACCGCCGCTCCCCGCCCCGCCGGCCACCACCCGGCCCGGCCCACGCGGCCTCGTACGCCCGTCGCCGCCACCCGCCGGCCGCAGGCCGCCCCCGACCGGCGCCGACCGAAGCCGGCCCGCTTCCGCCGGCCTACTCGGACTCCTCGCCCTGCTCCACCTCGTGGGCCGCCTGCGAGCCGATGTGGGCCCGCGCCGCGGCCGCGGCGGCCTGCGGGTCGCGGCTGCGCAGCGCGGCGATGATCGTGTCGTGCTCCTCGACCACCGAGCGCCAGTTGCGCTCGCCCAGCGGCGCGGTGATGCGGTACCGACGGATCGTCAGCAGCAGCTGCTCCACCAGGTCACCGAGTACCCGGTAGCCGGCCGCCTCGGCGAGCAGCCGGTGGAAGCGGGAGTTCAGCTCCGCCATCTCCCCCGTCGCGCCCCCGGCCAGCGAGGCGCGCATGGCCTCCTGGACCTCCTCCAGCTCCGCCAGCTGCCGGTCGTCGATCTGCTGCGCCGCCAGCTCCGCGACCAGCGCCTCGATCGACTCCCGCGCGAGGAAGACTCCGCGCATCTCGTTGACGTCGATCCCGGCCACCGTGACGCCCGCGTGCACCCGGGAGACCAGCAGGCCGTCCGACTCCAGCCGCTTCACCGCCTCCCGGATCGGGATCTTGCTGACGCCGAAGTTCCGGGCGAGTTCGTCCATGTTGATCCGCTCGCCCGGCTTGAGGTCCCCCTGGGCGATGGCGCCGCGCAGGCTCTCGTAGGCCAGGTCGGCCTTGCTCTTCACGGCGGGGATGCGCTCCGCCCAGTTGCTCTGTCCCATCCGTTCATCGTATGCGATATCCCCCGGATCGAACCCGCCTTTCCCGTACCGCCACCACCAGCCACTTCGGCCCGCCCGCACCCCGTCCCAATTGATCAGATTTCGTATACTATATTCAGCGACGCCCCCTCCAGCCGAGGAGCCTCCGATGCCTCGCACCCTCACCACCACCTCCCACCCCCTCGTCCGCCGGTGGGACCTCCTCGCCGACGACCGGGCACCGGGGCAGCTGCGACGCCACGTCGCCGCCGCCCTGGCGGACTGGCAGCTCGGCCGCCTGGCCGACGACCTCGCCCTGATCGCCACCGAGCTCGCCACCAACGCCGTCCGGCACGCCGGCACGCCGGCCCGGGTCACCCTCGCACTGTGCGAGCCGAAACCGGGACGCCATGTCGTGCGCCTGGAGGTGGAGGACTCCGGCCCGGGCTTCGATCCGGCCGCCCCGGTGCCCGCCTCCGACTGCAGCGGCCGCGGCCTGCAGCTGGTGGCGGCCGTGAGCGACGCCTGGGGCGTGCTCCCGCTGGCCGCCGGACTGCTCGCCTGGGCGGAGCTGGCCGCACCACTGGAACAGATTTCGTATATCTAATATTCTTCGCCGATGGCTTCCCTCCCCCGAAGAATCACGGCAGCCGCACTGGCCGCCTGCTGCCTCACCCCCGCGGCCGCCTGCTCGCCCCCACCCGCACCCCGCACCACCGGACGCACCACCATCACGTTCTGGACCATGCCGTTCTGGATCGGCCGACCGTACGAACTCGGGCGCCTGGTCGACGACTTCAACGCCTCCCAGAACAAGGTGACCGTCGAACTCACCGTGCTGGACTGGCAGAACGGCCGCGACACCATCAAGAACGCCGTCATGAACGGCCACGGCCCGGACGTCTGGCTGGCCAACAACGGCCTCGAACTGGACTACCTCACCCACGCCAAGCTCGCCCCGCTCGACGCCCTCGGCTACACCCCGGAGGACCTCCGCCGCTTCCGCCCGCTGGTGAAGGTGAACGAGTACCAGGGCCGGCTCTACGGAGCCCCGCTCTACTTCGACGTCGGCGTCCTGCTCTACCGCACCGACGTGCTCCAGCAGTACGGCTTCACCGCACCCCCGAAGACCTGGGAGGAGCTGAAGTCCACCGCCACCACGATCACCACCAAGTCGGCGGCGGCCGGCAGGAAGGTGACGGGCTGGCAGTTCAAGGGCATGGACGACCACCTCAACGCCGTCAACCCCACCTGGGAGAGCCTGCTCTGCCAGGCCGGCGGCACCCTCACCTCGCCCGACTTCAAGGCCTCCACCCAGAACGGCCCGGCCGGGCGGACCGCACTGGCCTACCTCAAGTCCTTCTACGCGGACCGGACTTCGACCCCCGGCGCCAGCGCCCTCAAGGGCTTCGTCGAGGGCGACGTCGCCATGTTCTCCTTCTACCAGAGCGTGATCTCCGACGTGGCCGCGGGCAACGAGAAGACCAACGGCAAGTGGGCCGTCGCCCCGATGCCGACCGGCCCGAAGAGCGGCTGCTCGGCCGTCGGCGGCCACAGCCTGGTGGCGCGCTCGGACCTGACGGACCCCCAGGCCGCCGGCTCGTTCATGCGCTGGCTGGCCTCGCCCGAGCGCAGCGCCAGGTTCATGGAGTTCCACGGCATCTTCCCGTACGAGGTCGCCAAGGTCTCCCCGGACACCAGGGTCGAGGTCGAGTCCTACTACCGGACCGACACCAGCTGGGCCGCGATCACCGCCCAGTTCGACCGCAGCACCCCGGACCTGCTGCTCCAGCAGCGCCACGGCTTCACCGCCCGGTGGGAGGCCCAGAAGGCCGAGATCCCGGCCGCCGCCCTCGGGCGGACACCGCCCGAGCAGGCCCTGCAGAACGTCGACGCCGCGGTCGGAACGGCCCTGCGCGGGGAGTGACGCCCCGTCGGGTGGCCTCGGACAGGGGACATCGGGCTCATGTGCCCGGGACCCCGGGCGGGTCATGGTGGTGCGACTCGGGGCCACGGCCCGCAGAAGCACCGACACCCGGGAGGGAGGTGTCCCATGGCGATCGTCGTCCGCCGGCTCGAGAAGATCGAGACCACCGCCGGCTGTGAGCTGACCAACGACTGCTGATCCACACCCGGCCGGGGAGTCGGCCGCGGCCCCGCCGCTCCGCCGACTCCCCTCCCGGTCCGCAGCGCGCGGAGAGGAACCACCGTGATACGGCCCAGAGTGAAGCCCGTCCTCCCCCCGATCCCCCTCGGCGACGGCCGCATCCGGCTCGGCACCGACCTCGGCATCGCCGCCGACCTGCAGGACGACGCCCGGGGGCACACCTGGCACCTGCTGAACCTCCTCGACGGCAGCATGACGACGGCCCAGGTCATCGAGTCGATGCTCCGTTTCGATCCGGCCGTCCGCCCGGAGGAGGTCGTGGCGGCCGTCGCCGGTCTCGACGAGGCCGGCTTCCTGGAGGACGCCGCAGCCGCTCCCCCAGCGGTGCTCAGCGAGGCCGAAGTGGTGCGCTACCGCCGCAACTTCGAGTTCTTTTCGCACTTCCACCAGCCCGGCACCACCCGCTTCGACCACCAGGAGCGCCTGAAGCTGGCCCGGGTCACCGTGGTCGGCCTCGGCGGCCTCGGCACCTTCACCGCCCTGTCGCTGGCCGCGCTCGGCGTCGGTGAGCTGACCCTGGTGGACCACGACGTGGTCGACCCCTCCAACCTCAACCGCCAGGTCCTGTACGGCGCTTCGGACATCGGCCGCCCGAAGGCGGAGGCCGCCGCCGAGCACCTGGCCGCCGTCAACCCGCACACCGCCGTCACCGCGCACGTCGCCCGGGTGGCGGGGGTCGCGGACGCCCGGCGCTGGACCACCGGCCGCGACCTGGTCGTCTGCGCGGCCGACCGGCCCCGGCTGCGGATCTACGAGTGGTTCAACGCGGCGGCCCTGGCGGAGGACGTCCCGTGGGTGCGGGCGGGCAACTCCGGCCTGACGGTCAGCGCCTTCCTGCACGTCCCGCGCGAGACGGCCTGCTTCGACTGCGTCCAGCGCACCGCGCGCGAGCAGTCCGCGGACTACGCCGCGGCCGCGACCTACATCGTCGAGCAGCTCGGCGAGACCGGGGTCAACCCCTGCACCGCCCCGGTGGCCGGCCTGGTCGGCAACATCACCGCGCTGGAGGTCACCAAGCAGCTCACCGGCGCGGCCGTCCCGGCGATCCGGGGACGCCGGCTGGTCCTCGACCTCCAGCGGATGGAGATCGAGTACGCGGACGGCATCCGGCGGCCCGACTGTCCGTCCTGCTCCGTCCCCGCCGACTCCACTCCGGGGCAGCGGACATGACCACCCCGCTGACCGACACCAGCACCGTCGAACTCCACCCGCTGCACATCGGACCGCCCGAGGACGGAGTGCACGAGGTGGGGCGCCCCGACACCGGCACCTTCATTGGCCTCCCGGGCGAGGGCGTGGCCGTCATCGAGTGGCTCTCCAGCGGCCTCACCCTCGCCGAGGCGGGCGAACGCTTCACCCAACGCTACGGATCGGCACCGGAGTTGGCGGACTTCCTGGCCGCCCTGGAGGAGTGCGGCTTCGTCCGCGCGATCGACGGGCGGGCCGTCCAGGCCGAGGCCACCACGGCCGAGGCCACCCGGCCGCGCGGATGGCGGCTGCTGTCGGGCCTCCCGCAGTCGGCCGTCGGCTGGCTCCTCGCACCACCTCTGCGCGTGCTGTACGCCCTGGTCTGGCTCGCCGTGCCCGCGCTCCTGCTGGCCCGCCCCGAACTCCTCCCGCGCTCCGGCGACGCCCTCGTCCACCCCCGCCCGATGACCAGCATGATCGTCCTCACCCTGATCGGCTGGGCCCTGATCTTCCTGCACGAGCTGGCCCACCTCCTCACCGCCCGTGCCAGGGGCTGCGTCGGCTCGCTCTCGGTCGGCCGCCGGATGTACTTCCTGGTCGCCCAGACCGACATGACCGGCGTGCGCGCCCTCCCCCGCAAGGAGCGCTACGCCCCCTACCTGGCCGGCATCACCTTCGACCTGTCCGTCCTGCTGGTCTGCTGGACGCTGCGCCTGTCCGGCCTCGACAGCGGCTACGCCCGGGCCGTGGCCTACCTGTGCGCCGTCCAGTTCGTCTTCCAGTGCGCGGTGTTCCTGCGCACCGACCTCTACTACGTGCTCACCAACTGGCTCCGCCTCGGCAACCTCAACGCCGACGCCCGCCTGATGCTGCACAACCTGACGAACCGTCTGCGCGGGCGCCCCCCGACCCCCCTCACCGGCATCCCGGAGCGCGAGCAGCGCATCATCCGCCGCTACCTCCCCCTGCACGTCCTCGGCATCCTGATCGCCCTCGCCAACCTCTGCTGGCTGGTCGTCCCGGCCACCGTCTCCCTGGTCCGCCGCTCCGTCGAGGCCCTCACCTCCAGCGACCTGCTCTCCCGCCTCGACGGCCTCGGCTTCCTCCTGATCCTCACCCTCAACCTCGGCACCCTCCTCACCGTCACCGTCCGCGAACGCCGCGCGGCCGCCCACGGCCAGGGCCCGCCCGTCTCGTGACGCGGCGTCAGCCGGTCGGCCTAGACTCGCCGGAATGAACACCGTGATCCCCGCCGATGCCGATCTCGCCCGCCTGGTCGACGTGTTGCTGGCCACCCCCACCTCCACGTCCGCCGGCCACGACCGCGCCGGGTGGGAGCGGCTCGCCCGCGAGGCCTTCGCCGCCGAAAGCCCCGAGGAGCAGCCCGACCACTGGTGGCTGGCGGTGCCGGGCGAGACGTACGAGGCCGCCTTCGAGGTGCTGGGCCTGCACGAGCGGATCCCGGTGACGGCGCGGTACGGGCAGGAGGCGCAGCAGGAGGACACCAAGTACGCACCGGAGGCGGTGCACCGGGTGTACGTCACGCCCGAGTACGCGGGCTGGCGGCTGATCTACGCCAACGAGCCGCTGGGGACGACCGCTTGGGGCCTGCACGAGGTGATCGAGCGGCTCAGCAAGGCGTGCGGCCGGGCCCAGGTGTACTACCAGGACCCGTTCGCCGACGCGGTGATCTGGGCGGCGGCCGAGGACGGCGAGGTGGTCCGGGGCTACTGGCGCCACGAGGACTCCGAGTGGACCGGAACGCCGCTGCCCTGGGAGACCGTGCTGACCGAGGCGGACTTCGCGGAGGACCCGGACGAGTACGAGGCCTACGCCGACGACCCCGGCCGGGCGGAGACCACCGACGTCAACACCGCCGCCGCACACCTCTCGGTGGACCCGGCCACGATCGACGCCGACACCCCGGTCCGCGGCCACGGCTGGCTCGCCCTGACGGCACCCGGCGCCGGCCACGACGGCTTCGACGGGCAGCTGCGGCTCTGACCCCGGCCCGCCGGAGGCCAGCGACGCGGAGCTCACGAGCGGGACCGTGTCCCCGGGTCAGCCGGAGAGTCCGATCTCCATCCGCAGGTCGCGGTTGGCGCGGCCGAAGGCCAGGTCCCGGAGGTCGGATACGGCCCGTTCCACCGTCGCGGTGTTCTGATCCGTGCGCACGGTCCGGGCGAGGGCGGCCAGCTCGTCGAGTTCGAGGCGGTACTTGTCCACCAGCGGCTTCTTGGAGCTGCCCCAGTCGCGGCCGTCGATCGCCGCCCGGGTGCCCGTGACGGCGTCGGCCACCTGGCGGGCGTACTCACGGTGCTCCTCGACCGCGTCGGCGACCGCCTTGTCCGGCCAGGTGGTCAGGAGCACCTCCAAGTCGCGGGTGGCGGCGAGGTAGGCCATCTGCTTGGTGGAGAGCAGGCCGGCGTCCTGCCGGAGCGAACCGCTGCGGGCCTGCTCCGTCTCGATCAGACAGACGACCTTCATGTGATCGTCAATGATGATCATTCGGCTTCCCGCGTCCTCGGGCAGCCGCAGGGCGTCGGGGGCGTAGTCCCCTCGCACGCCCGCGCACTTCCGGCCGAGCACCGCGTCGTCGGGGAGTTCACGACCGGGCAGGCTGGCCACGGCAGTGACCTCCGCGTGGTGCGGCCGGTCGCACGGCACGGTGGCCAGCGCGTCCTCGAGCCTGCCGACCGCGACCACCTCCACGAGGCACTGACCCGTGGTCAGCTCCACCAGCAGGGTCTTCTCCTCCGGGGCCTTCCCCGCCACCTTCGGGGCCGGGCGGTCCAGCAGTCCCGGGACGACCAGCGCCAGCGCCACGAGCCAGGCCACCGACAGGACCACACCCGTGACCGCGCGCCCGCGCCGCCGGCGCGGACGGCCACCCTGCGGGCGCAACGCGGCCAGGCCGACGCCGATCCCGGCCAGCGCACCGATCCCGGTGAACCCCAGCACCCCGAGGACGAGCGCCGCGGTCGCCCCGCGCTCGCTGCCGGCCGGTTCGGGCTCCGGCGCTCCGGCGACCGGGCTGTCGGCGGCCCGGTCGGCGACGGCACCGTGCGGGTCGGGTATCGATGACACCTTTGCGTGGCTCCCCTGTGAGTCGAAGATCGCCGAGGCGGCGGTCACGCGACCATAGCCGAGCGGGCCCCGTCCTCGCTCCGAGGCCCGAGGTCCGAGGACGGGGCCCCGGCTCTGGCCCCGGCTCTGGCCGGGACCGGCGGAAGGCCCTGATCG
The DNA here is from genome assembly GCF_053602875.1 of Kitasatospora sp. NPDC004289. Taxonomy (NCBI): domain Bacteria; kingdom Bacillati; phylum Actinomycetota; class Actinomycetes; order Kitasatosporales; family Streptomycetaceae; genus Kitasatospora; species Kitasatospora sp. NPDC004289. The sequence continues at coordinate 46,733 of NZ_JBSGEL010000011.1, forward strand.
AAAAGGCACCGTTCGGGCCGGGTTCGCCGGGAACCGCCCGGGTTGAACACCAGAATCGAACAACGCCATCATCGACTCCGTGAACGAGACCTGGCAGAGCATCAACGTCCATGCAGAACACCTGAGTTCGGCGTCCAGCCTGCCGCTCGAACAGCAGTGGCTGGTGCAGACCGTCAAGCTCCAGGAGGAGTGCGGAGAGGTCGCCGAAGCCGTCATCGGCGCCCTCGGCGAGAATCCGCGCAAGGGCTTCTCCCACACCTGGGACGACGTCCGGGCGGAGGTGTGCGACGTGATCGTCACCGGCATGGTGATGCTGGCCCGGATGGGCGGCGACCCCGCCTGGTACTTCGAGGAGCACCTGCGCGGTGTCACCGACCGCGCCGGGCTGCGCGAGGACCGCACCTCCTGACCGACACGGCCGACCGGCGGCCGCCCGCCCTCACACCAGCGGGGGCCGCCCCAGCCTGGTCATCCGCAGGACGGTCCGCCACCTCATCGGCCGGCGCGGCCCGCAGGGGGTGCGGATCCCCTCGACGAACCCGCCGCACCACGCCTTCAGGCCTCGGGCGGACCGCATCCGCAGCAGCGTGAGCACGATCCACACGCCCAGGTACACCGGCACCAGGAGCCACGGCAGCCGACGCCGGGCGAGCCAGACCCGGTTCCGGGCGGTGTTGCGGTAGTAGACGGCGTGCCGGGCGGCGGAGGTGCGGGGGTGCTGGAGCACCAACTCCGGTTCGTAGAGGATGTCCCAGCCGTCGTCGAGGGCCCGCCAGGCCAGGTCCGTCTCCTCGTGGCCGAAGAAGAACTCCCCGGGCCAGTCGCCGATCCGCTCCAGCATCGGGACGGAGAAGGCGTGCCCACCCCCGAGGAAGGCGGTGACCAGCCCGCGCCGCATCGGGTCGCCCGCCCGCAGCCGGGGGACCCAGCGCCGCAGCGTGTGCCCCTGCTCGTCCGCGACGCGGAACCCGACGATCCCCAGCCGGGGGTCCGCCGCGAAGAGCTCCTGGATCCTGCGGAAGACGTCGGTGGCGATCAGCAGCCCGTCGTCGTCCAACTCGACGACGACGTCGACCTCTCCGGACTCGCGCAGGATCCGGAGCCCGACGTTGCGGCCCCCGGGGCAGCCGAGGTTCTCCTCCAGCGGGACCTTGGTGACCTTCGCCCCGGCGTCCGCCGTGACGTCGGTGAGCGGCGTCGCGTTCCCGACCAGCACCACCCGGGCCGCCGGCGCGTCCTGCTCCGCCACGGACGTCAGCAGGGCCTCCAGCTCCCGCGGGCGGGTGCCCATCGTCACGATCGCGACTCCAATGCGCGGCATCGACATGGCGGTGGCTCCTGGTGCTCGGCTGTCCCGCCGATGCTACCCATCCGCCTCGGGTGACCTCGGGGCCGGGACGGCGCGGTCGCGTTGGAGGTCGAGGAGTTCGCGGAACAGGCCCTTCTCCGCGGCGAGTTCGGGCCACGTGCCGCTCTGGACGATTCGGCCGGCGTCCATCACGATCACCCGGTCCGCGAGGGCGGCGTTGGTGACGTTGTGGGTGACCAGGAGGGTGATGCGGCCGGGGGCGAAGGCGCGCAGGGCGTGCAGGATCTTGTGCTCGGCGCGCGGGTCGAGGTCGCTGGTCGGTTCGTCCAGGACGAGCAGGCCGGGGTTGCGGGTGGTGCGGTACAAGGCCCGCGCCACGGCGGCCCGTTGCCAGCCTCCGCCGGACAACTCGGCTCCGCCGAGCCAGCCCTGGGCGAGCAGGGTGCGCCAGCCGGAGCGGAGCCGGTCCACCGTCTCGTCGAAGCCGGTCCGGGCGGCGGCGTCCCGGACGGCGGCCATCACGTCCGCGTCGCCGTGCCCGAGGTGGACGTTCTCGGCAGCGGAGAGCGGCCAGCGGGCGAACTCCTGCGGGACCCGGGCGACCCGTGACCAGAGGGCCTCGGCGTCCATCGCCTCGACCGGAACGCCGTCCCAGGTGATGGTGCCGGTCTGCGGCAGCAGCAGGCCGGAGAGGAGTTTCAGCAGGGTGGTCTTGCCGCTGCCGTTCTGGCCGATGACGGCCACGATCTCGCCGGAGCGCAGGGTGAGGTCCACGTCCCGCAGCGCGGGCTCCTGCTGGTCGCCGGGGTAGCGGTGGGTCAGGCCCCGGACCTCGACGGCCTTCGGCGCACCCGGGACGGCGGTGCCGCGACGGATGCGGTAGCCGCCCGCCTCGTCCAGGAAGGTGAAGTAGTCGTCCAGGTAGAGCCCCATCCGGTAGAGCCGGGTGCCGTTGCCGACCATGCCCTGCACGCCCCCGGTCGCGGTGCGGATCGCGAAGACCGCGCCGCCCGCCGCGGCGAGGTCGATCCGGCCGGAGGCGACCAGGTAGAGCAGGGTGCCCCAGATCAGGGCGCTGCCGGCGCCGGTGCCCAGGGCGGCCCAGAGCGAGACCCGGGCGGCCTCCCGGGTGGCCCGATCGGTCGCGGCGGCGATCCGCGCCTCGACCCGCCGGTACTTGCCCATCATGAACGGGGTGACCTGGTCCGAACGGACCTGGTCCGCACGGCCCTTGTCGATCAGGTACCAACGGTAGACCCGCAGGGCCTGCCGCTCCTCGTTGGTGGAGCGGGAGGCGAGGTAGTGGATCCGGGCGGTGCGGACGGCGGCGACGCCGGTCGGCACCGAGCCCAGCAGCAGGAACGGGACGATCCGCCAGTCCAGGGTGACCAGCACGCCGGCGGCCGCGATCAGCGAGATCGCGGCGGCGATCACGTCCTGCGCGCTGGAGAGCAGGTCGGGGGTGGTGGCCGCGCCGCGGTCGGCGGCCTCCCAGCGGTCCGAGTAGGCCGGTTCGTCGTAGGCGCTCAACTCGGCGGAGCAGCCCGCCGCGAGCAGCGCCAGGTCGGCCTCCCGGTTGATCCTCGGCGAGACCCGGCCGGACAGACCCACCACCGCGATGGCCAGTACGGCCCGCAGCCCGGCCGACACCACCAGCAGCGTCAACGACGGTGCGGCGGACCGCAGGTGCTCGCCGACCGGGCCGGGGGCCAGCAGCGCCGCCAGCGTCCCGGTGGTCGAGTACAGCGCGAGCGCCTCGAAGACGCCCGACAGCACCTGACACACCAGCAGCCACGCCGTCGCGGCCCGGTCGGCCTCCCAGGCCAGGCCCAGTGCCCGGCGCACAAGTTGGGGCAGCCGCCGCACCATCGCGACGGTGGACATCGACTCGACGAACTCCTGCGGCCCGTCACCGGGGAAGCGGGAGCGGACCTCCTCGTCCCCCTCTCCCGTCCCTCCCGTCTCCTCGGTGGCGGCGCCCTTCGAGGTCTGCATGCCGGACAAGCGGTGCTCCTCACTCCCCGGAGGGGGTCCTCTCGCTGGGAGTCCCACGGTAGGAGGCGGACGGGGGCCCTGTCGGCAGCTCGGCGGCAATCCCACACGATCCGGTGAAGCTTCCAACTGGCCTGATCTACAGCAGAGTTGAGGCACCTCCAGGATTGTCCCAGACCCCTCCGACAGACCCCGCGCACCGGCCTCCGCCGTCGGTGGGACCCCCTACCGTGAGGCCGACGCACCGAGGAACGAGGACCACGACGATGACCAAGGACGTTGACGCGCTGAACCGGCGGTTGGCCACCCTGCACGCCGCCCGGACGGCCTCCGGCCCGTTCCGGGCGCTCTCCTTCACCGGCGTGGTGGCCGAGCACGGCGACCGGGCCGTTCTGCACGCGGACGAACTACTCCTCGGCGCACCGCAGCTCGCCCTGACCGCCGACCTCTCCGCACCGCACGGCCGGATCCCGCTCCGGATCCCCGTGCTCTCCGGCGCCGTCGCCGTCATGGAGGCCGCCGGGCAGTCGCCCCGGATGACGGACTACCACCTCTTCACCCCCGCCGACGGAGCCCACCTCTCCCTGACCGTCGCCCGGCAACCCCCGCACCCGGACGGCACCTTGGTGCTCGACCTCACCACCGCCGCCGACCTCACCGTCGACCGGCTGGAGACGCCTGCGGAGCGCGAGGTCGTCGAGAGCTTCGTCACCGGGATGCTGCACTCCCTCGAAGGCCCGGCCGGCCGCTACGAGTTGAGCCCCGCGGCCGACGTCCGCGCGCTCGCCACCGCCGCCCTCGACCCCGCACGCCGGATCACCTTCACCACCAGCTCCGAGACCCCGTTCGTCCGGGCCGGTAACCACCGCCTGTTCTTCTTCGCCCACGACGGCCGCCCCCTCGACCGCGAGCCCGTCCTCACCCTGCACGGCCCCGGCTCCCTCGATCCGGGCGCCCCGGTCTACGTCGCCCCCGACACCGTCCCGGTGCACGCCGTCGCGGTGATCGTCGCGGAGCTGTCCGGCGGCCCCGAGGGGAACCTCCGGGGCGTCCACAGCGTCCTGCTGACGCCGGATCACCTCACCTGACGCCACCGGCCGGGCCGCGCGCCTGGCATGTGATCCTCATCTCCGCCCGCGCCCGGTGCGAGCGCGCGGCCGCCGACCTGCGGTAGAAACGTCCCGCTCGACCACAGCCACAGGGGGAACCATGAACCACCGCACCGCAGTTGCCGTCCTCGGCACCGCCACCGCCGCACTGCTGCTCACCAGCTGCTCCGACACCCAGGAGCTGTCCTACGGCAGCGGCGCCAAGAAGGACAACATCGAGGTCAGCGTGGAGCGGGTGGTCGCCGGGACGACCGCCGACCTCTCCGTGCTCAAGGACGCGTCCAAGTACCAGGGCCGCACGCCCTACTACCTGCACTACAAGGTGACCAAGACCGCTGCCGGGGACGTGACCGGCCCCTCCTTCGACGTCACGGCCGACGGCGACCTGCTGACCCGGCTGAGCATCATGGCCGCCTTCCCGGAGCCGGTGGTCGGGGCGGACGGCAAGCTGAGCTACAAGGAGGCGCCGAAGTTCGACAAGTGCCTCGACTCGCACGACTCGGCCAAGTTCAAGGCGGCGGGAGCGGGCGAGAGTTACGAGGGCTGCATGGTCTACCTCTCCGCCACGGGCTCCACCGCCGCCCCCTCGAAGGTCGAGTGGGTCAAGGGCGGCCTGCTGCGCCGCAAGGACGACGAGGCCTTCGCCGTCTGGAAGTGAGCCGGAGGTGAGCACGCGAAGGCCCGGTTGGCCTGACGCTCGGTCAGGCCAACCGGGCCGGGTCACGTTGACCGGTGACTGGTCGGGTCACTTCTCGCAGGCGATCCCGTCACCGTCACGGTCGAGGCCGGAACGGTAGCCCGGCTCGCCGCGGTAGAGGGGAGCGGCGCCTGCAGCCTTGGCGGCGGTGCAGTTGGCGTAGTACGCCGAGCCGCCACCCCCGCCCTGGGACGCCTCGTTCTGTTGCGGGGCAGCCGGTGCGGCCGGGGCGGGCGGCGTGGTCGCCGCAACCGGGGGTGCCGGCGGCGGGGTGGTCGGGGCAACGGGCTCGGGCGTCGGTGTCGGCGTCGGAGCAGCAGTCGGCGCCTCCTCCTGGACCGGGCTCGGCGTCGCCGTGACCGTCGCGGTCACCGAGGCAGTGGCGGTCGCGGTGACCGTCGCCGTGGGGGTGACGGACGGCGTCCCGGGCGTCGCGGCGTCCTTCTCGGTCGGGCCGATGATCACGCCGAGCCAGATCAGCGAGGCGAAGGCGCACCAGACGGTGAGCAGCACCTTGGCCGTCACGTTCAGGCGGCGCGAGCCCCACAGCCAGACGGCGGCGATCGGGGGCAGCAGGACGAGGGCCGCGACCCGCACCAGGCGGTTCCCGAAGCTCCGGGGACCGGGCGGCGGGGCGGCGGCAGGCGGATGAGGCTGGTCGTACGGGTTCAACAGGGGTCCATCGTTCGTGGTGGGACGGTGTTCCGTGAAACCGTACGGACGACCGAGGGCCCGGCGGACGGGTCCGAAGTCCCCGTTCCGCCGTGCGCTGGGTCACACGAGCGCCAGCCCCCCGCTCAGCCGCCGTAGACCTGGAAGCCCGAGACCTGCCCGGCCGGCCAGCCCGTGTTGGCGGTGAACGTCAGACGGAGGTGTCGGGCGGTGGCGGTGAGGTTCAGGGTGGCGGTGTTGCCGGTGGCAGGGTCGAAGGTGACGGCGGCGGCGGGGAGCAGCTGGGTGAACGCGGTGCCGTCGGTGCTGCCGCTGACGGCAACGGTCTGGCTCCTGGTCGACCAGGCCGCGACGGGGGGCAGCGTCAGCACGATCCGGCGTACCCCGGCCACGGTGCCCAGGTCGACCTGGAGCCACTGCGGGAAGGCGTTGTTGGCGCTCTCCCAGTAGCTGCCGGGGTTGCCGTCGACCGCGTTGCCGGAGCCGTAGACCTGGGTGTGGCTGCTCTCCGAGGTGGGCCGGTTCCGGGCCAGGTCGACATCGGGGGAACCACCCGTGGCCGTGGTCGCCGAGACCGGCCCCGAGGGCGCCGAGACCGCGCCCGCCGCGTCGAGCGCCTGCACGTCGAAGGTGTAACCGGTGGCGGGGGCGAGGCCGTTGACGGTGTACGAGGTCACGTTCCCGGCGACGGTGGCGACCGGCACCGCCGTGGTGCCGGTGATCCGCCGCACCCGGTAGCCGGTGACGCCGACGTTGTCGGTGGCGGCCGTCCAGGCCAGCGCGACGGTGGTGTCGGTAACGGCGGTGACCCGGAGGTTCCCGGGGGCGGTGGGCGGCACCGTGTCGCCGCCCCCGGCCACCGGCGGGGTCGGCCGGGTCGCGGTGACGGCGAGCTGCCCCTTGAGCATCCGGCCGCCGTCCCCGGTCAGCCGCAGGTAGTAGTCGGAGGAGCAGGCGGTGCCGTCCTCGTCCAGGGCGAGGAAGCCGGAGCCGGCCGGTACCCAGGCCTGGGACTCGGCGGTCTTGGCGATCTGGTTGCCCTCGTTGTACTCGTCGAACATCGAGACGTACGCGGAGGCCACGCCCGCCCGGGCCATGTTGTAGAACTGACGCCACATGAAGTCGCCGTGGGCGCGCTGGCGGTCGCCCACGCCGCCGGGCAGCACGCAGGGCTGGTAGTCGACGCCGCGCGCGGTGCAGTCCGCCAGGTCGGGCACGGTCGCCACGTTGTAGAAGTTGTCGGCGTCGGCGGCGTTGCCGATCCGGCCGACCATCCACGGCGAGAGCATGTCGAAGGCGTGGTAGACCCCGGTGAACCCGGGCCGGGAGTCCCGGTCGCCGGTGCGCCACCAGGTCGGCACCCCGCCGATGACGTAACACCCCTGCGCCTTGAACCAGTTGACCACGTCCAGGCAGGCGTCCGGGCCGAACGGTCGCTGGCCGTCGTTGAAGCCGAAGCCCCAGATGCACACCACCGGCTTCCCGTTCTGCCGCGCGTACGCGGCCGAGCCGGTGTGGGCGCGCATCTTGCCCGTCCAGTCCGCCTTGATGTCGGTCTGCATGGTCGTCCAGTCGGAGACGTCGTACATCACGTAGAACTTCACGCCCTGCGCCTCGGCCGCCGACCGCACCTTGCCGGCCATCGCGTCGCGGGTCGGGCCCTCGCCGCCGGTCGGGTTGAAGCGCTGGAGCGCGGCGGTGTCGATGCCGTACTCCCGCATCCAGCGGAAGTGCACGTCCACCGTCGACTGGTCGTAGGAGGAGAACAGCGAAGCCGGCTGCCCGTTCCCCAGGTTGGCGAAGGCGGTGCCGTAGGTCCTCGGGTAGTCGCGGACGTCCGGCCACGCGACGATCGCCCGGTTCGCGGCCGACGGCACCTGGCCCCAGTTCTGCGCCCAGTGCCACCACCCGTTCACCGGCGCCCCGTCGCCCGCGCAGGCGAACCACCCCTGGTACCCGACGGTCACCTTCCCGACCACGTCCCCGGGGCCGCTCACCGCGGCGGCGGCCGGGCCGGCGAGTGCCCCCTCTCCGAGCCCGACCGCCCCGGCGACCCCCGCGGCCGTGGCCGCCTGCAGGAACGTGCGCCGCGTGAGACCCATTCGCTTCTCCTTCGACCGGTCGTCCTCGTCCACTCCGCACCCGTGGCGGGCGACTGAAGCGTAATCAGGGCGACATCCGCACGCAATACTCGGGCAGCAAGACGCAAATTCCATTCACTTGAACGCAAAACGAACCGGCCCGCTCCAGGAAGGAGCGGGCCGGTCGGATGGTCGGGCAGGGTCAGCGGCCGAGCCGCCGGAGGCCCGTGACGGTCAGGCGGAGCAGGAGGCCGATCGCCGGGGCCAGCAGCAGGGTGCCCACGGTCCGGGCGGTGGCGGTGGTCGTCAGCTGATCGGCGATCAGGTAGGCGACCAGGAAGGACGGTGCGAGCCAGGCACCGTTGCGGACGGCGACCCGCAGCGGATGCCCGCCCCGGCCGTCACCGTCACGCTCGCCCCGGCGAGCAGCGTCGCGCTCGCCCTGCCCGTCCCGCTGCTCCGCCGCTGTCATATGAACCGCCTCACGACACCGACCACCTTGTCGATGATCCGCTGGGAGACGCCCCGGTCGAAGACGAACCCGGCGAGGCATCCGGCCACGGCCCAGACTATGCGCTGCTTCCAGCCGCCGGAGCCGAAGAGGACGCCGGCGCAGGCGCCACCGGCGCAGTTGCCGATGTGCAGGGCCCACGGCGCGAGGAACGGGACCCACGCCGCCACCGCCGCGGTGACCGCGAGCTGGACGGCGCGCGCGACGGCGGCCTTGAGGGCCGCCTTCAGCCAGCCCGGCATCCGCCCGTCGAGGTCGGTGCAGTTGACCGGGTCGGCGTTGCAGTAGTCGTAGGCGTTGGCGCTGGCCCCCGGAACGGGGTCGGTGGAGAGGAAGCGGCCGGTGGCCGGGTTGTAGAGGCGGACGCCCATCAGCGTGAGCCCGGCCGGGGTCTCGGCCGAGCGCAGCTTGTCGCCGACCCAGCCGTAGCGGGCGGCCGGCTGGCCGGCCCGGGGCTGGCCGTACTCGTCGTGGTCGAGCACGGTGGGGGCGACGGCGGTGTCCAACGGCAGGCGCAGCGTCACGTCGCCGTGCAGGTTGGCGAGTTGGAGGACGATGCCACCGGTCTTGGTGGTGGTGGCGGCGAGGTTCCCGCCGGCGCCGCTGACGTTGCGGGTCAGGGTGCCCGCCGCATCCTCGGTGACCCAGCGCGGGTTGTCGCCGTCGGTGCCGTAGTGGCTGGTCCTGCTACCGGTCGCGGTCCAGCTGCCCGAGCCGTTGGTCTCGGTGGTCCAGCTGCGCAGGCGCTGGGCGGAGTCGAGGCTCCAGGTCTGGCGGGTGGCGCCGGTGGTCTGCTGCTGCACCAGGTCGCTGGTGTAGTAGGCGACGGTGGAGCCGGGCAGCGCGGTGGTGCGGCCGAAGGCGTCGTAGGCGTAGCCCGCGTTCACCAGGCGGTCGGCGCTGTCGTAGGTGCTACCGGCGACCGCACCCCCCGCCGTGCTGCAGGTCTGGCCGCGGACGGCGGTGGCGGTGGCCAGCGCGGTGCGGTTGGTGTTCTTGTCGAAGGTGTAGGTGCGGGTGGTGCAGACCGCGTCCACCGAGGTGTCCTGGACCTGGGTGAGGCGGCCGGCGCCGTCGTAGGCGTAGGTCTGGGCGGCCGTCACTCCGGGGGTGCCGGTGTGGGTGGCCCGCTGGCCGTGGACGGTCTCGCTGATGCCGTCGGAGACCAGTACGGTGCCGTCGGAGTCCCGGGTGTAGGTCCGGGAGGTGGTGGCGCCGGTCGGGTCCTGACGGTCGGTCAGGGTGTAGCCGCCGGGCAGGCCCTGGGTGAGCGGCTTGCCGTCGGCGTCGTAGCGCGCGGTGAAGGTCCCGGCGACGGAGTCGGTCACCGAGGTGGCCAGGCCGCGCGGGTCGATCGCGGTGTCGTAGGTGTAGGTGGTGGTGGACGGCGCGCTGTCGGTGACCTTGGTCGGACGGTTGAGGGCGTCGTACTCCGTGGAGGTGACGGCGCCGTCGGCGTCGGTGTAGGTCAGCGGGCGGCCGAGGTCGTCGTAGGTCCTGGAGACGGTGCCGCCGGTGGCCGAGCTCCGCTGGACCACCGAGCCGGTGCCCGGGTGGTACGCGGTGGTGGTGGCGGGGACGGCCGCGCCGACGCCGCCGGAGACGGTCACGGTGACGGGGCGTCCGGCCGCGTCGCTGGTGGTGCCGGTGGTGCGGGTGACACCGTTGGCGGTCTCGGTCAGCAGGGCGACCTGGCCGAACTGCCCGTACTGGGTGGTCCTGGTGGGCAGTTGGGCGGGGTTGGCGCCGCCGCCGGTGATCGCCCCGGCCGGGCCGGTCTGGCAGATCAGGTCGGCCCACTCGGGACGGTTGGCGCAGGCGCCGGTGCCGCCGGCGGTGTAGTAGCTGGTCCAGGTGGTGCCGGCGTCGGCCCCGTTGGAGGACGGCAGCTGGGTGGCGGTCACCCGGCCCTGGGCGTCGTACTTGGTGATGGTGGTCAGGGCGAGCCCGGCGCTGTCCTTGGTCTGGGCGGTCGGCACGCCGAGGGCCCAGTCGTAGGTGGTGCGGTCCTGCCGGGTGTCGACCAGCAGCTCGGGCCAGGCACGCGGCTGGGCGCCGGTGGTGGTCCGGGTGATCTGGTTCTTGATCTTCGCGGAGCCGTCGGTCGGGCGGCCCTCGTCGTAGGTCTTCACGGTCTGCTGACGGACCGGCAGCTGGCTGCCCGCCCTGGCCAGGACGGTGGAGCCGGAGACGGCGTCGGCGGCCAGCGTGACGCGGTGCAGCGGGTCGAGGACGGCGGTCTCCTGCTGGCCGTCCTCACTGTAGGTGCTGCTGCTGGAGAGCAGGCGGGCACGTTCGGCGGAGGGCAGGGTGTCGATGCCGAGGTCGGCGAGCTGGGCCCTGGCCGCGTCGGTGCCGCCGAGCGCCAGCTCGCGGTTGGCGGCGGTCAGAGTGCGGATCTGGTGGCCGTGGTCGTCGTACTCGGTGGTGGTGATCCGGTGGCCCGGGGTCGCCTGGTTGACCTGACGGCCGGAGGCGTTCAGATAGGTGACGGTGGCTCGGGCGTAGTCGCCGGCGTTCAGGTCGGCTCCGCTGTGGGAGGCGGGAGCCTGGTCGGCGGGGAAGACGGCGGTGGCGTCGGTGGGCAGGTCGGTCTGGCCCCAGGCGCCGGCCGCGGCGGCGGAGAGGTTCTCCGGCGCCTTGGCCCCGGAGAGCGGGACGCCGTAGACGACCGTGTCGGTGGCGGTGCCGTTGACGGTGCTCGCGGTGCCGGGGGCCAGGGTGCTGTGCCAGGCCTTGGTCAGCATGCCGGGCCCGGCGGCCGGGTTGGCGGCGACGGTGCCGTAGGCCAGCGAGATCGGCAGGGTGCCGCCGAGCTGGACGGAGGAGAGCAGGCCGTCGTCCGCGCCCTGGGTGTAGTAGGTGTACTGGCTCTGCGCGCTCTGGCCGACCCGCGGGTCCCAGGTCTGGCGCAGCCGGCCGGCGCTGTCGTAGCGGTAGACGGCGACCTCGGTGCCGGTGGCCGCGGAAGCGCCGGGGGCGGTGCTCCACAGCTTGACGGCGCTGACCTGGCCGGCGAAGTCACCGAACTCGGCGCCGGTGTTGACGCCGGTGGCGGTGGTGGTGCCGGCGTAGACCAGCTGGAGGACGCGGCAGCCCTTGGTGGTGACGTCCGCCGCGCAGGCCGACGCCGTGGCGGCGGAGGTGGGGGCGACGACCAGCTTCGGGCGGGCCAGCGTGCGGCCGCCCTCGACGACCTTCTCCGGGACGATGCTGGTGGTGGTGTTGGCCAGGCCGCCCAGGAGGGTGGAGGTGGCGGTCCAGGTGGTGGCCGCCGGGTCCACCTTGGCGAAGGTGGTGGTGGTGCCCTCGGTGCCGGAGAGGGTGAAGTCACCGGCGGCGAAGGCGCCGGTGAGGCTCAGGCCCTCGCTGCCGGGTTCCGGGGTCCAGGCGGTGCCGGCCGCGTTCGAGGTGAAGGCGACGGTGGCGCCGTCCGCGGTCGACACGCTCAGGGAGGTGTTCGAGGTCCGGCGGATCTCGGTGTACTCCGAGGCGGAGAGCGAGGAGGAGACGCTGGAGACCCAGTTCGGGCCGAAGATCGCCGCCTGGCCCTCCTGGTTGGCCGCCGCCTTCGGGTCGCGCGAGGAGTGGGTGCGGCTGACGGCCATGCCGAACAGCGACACGTCGGTGGCGGGGACCTTGAGGTCACCGGTGAGCAGGTTCAGCGCGCCGGGGCCGACGTTCTCGGTGGCGGCGCCGTCGGCCCTGCGGTCGACGACCACCCGCACCGGCTCGGAGGAGACGGCGGCGCCGCCGGGGCCGGTGAAGTCGGCGCGGACCTGGACGGTGCCGTCCGGGGTCACCGTCGAGGTGGCGTTCCAGGTCAGCGCGGGGCTCTTGCCCGCGGTGAGGGCGACCGGCCAGGTGACGGGCGCACCGGCCGAAGTGACGTGCGCCGCCGGGACGGTGGTCCAGGCATCGGCGTCGGAGCGCCGCCAGGAGAAGCCGACCCTGTCGTACTTGGCGGCGTCGGCCTCGGCGGCCAGCGGCAGGCGGGCGGCCGTCCGGGTGCCGTCGTTGGGGGTGGTGACGCCGCCGGCGCCGGCCTGGAAGACGTAGGAGAGCGGCTCGGACTTGTTCTCGGCCCGGTCCACCGCGCGCACCTGGAGCACGTTGGTGCCCGCCCTGGCCGGGGTGACCGTCAGGGCGACCGGCGCGGTGCTGCCGTTGGTCGCCGCCTTGGTCCAGCTGGTGCCGTCCAGCGACCACTCCAGGCCGCTCTGGTCACCGGCGGGCGGGGTGACGGTGAAGACGCCGGACTTGCCCGCGCCCTTGACCCACTGGCCCGACGGGTAGTCGGAGGAGGTGACCGAGACGGGGGCGGAGGGCGCCGAGGTGTCGACCGTGAAGGTCGCCCACGGCGACCAGCCCAGGTTGTAGTGGGTGCCGTCGTAGGGCGAGGTGCGGAACTTGTAGGTCCTGCCGTTGGTGAGCACCCCGGCCGGGACGGTCACCGCGGCGGGCCGGCCGCTGGAGACGAACGGGGAGACCAGGATGCCGCCGACCTGGGTGTCGGTGGCGGCGTCGAAGATCTGGAAGCTGCCGTTGACCTTGTCGTTGTTCGGGTCCGCGAAGGTGTCCCGCAGGGTCGGCGTGGTGGAGTTGACCCACCAGGTGCCGGCGGCGTCCTTGAAGAACGGCGAGCCGGCCTGCTGGTCGGTGCCGGTGCGCGGGCGGTAGTTGTAATTGACCGTCAGCTTGGGCACGTTGCCCGAGGCGTTGGAAGAGTTGAACCGCTTCCAGCCGCTCACCCCGGCCTCGGACGCGGCCCGCAGGCCCATGTCGGAGAGGCCGTTCTTCGCCGAGGCCCAGACCTGCACCAGGTTGCTGACGTCCGCGTTGACCCAGCCGTCGGGGGCCGAGGCGCAGGCGGTGTTGCCCTTGGTCTCGCTCGAAGTGGCGTACTTGGTGTTCCAGGCGGGCTGGTTGGTCCAGCGGCTGGCGGTGTTCGCCCGGCCGGTGGCCCACACCTCCCAGTCGTACGGCTTGCAGTCCACGTTGTTGCCGGAGTGGAAGTTCCACAGGCTCAGCGTGGCGGAGGAGATCAGCGCGTCGGCGATCGGCGCGGTGTTCCAGGTCAGGTAGGAGCGCGCGGTGCGGAAGGTGCCGTCGGCGTTCTTGGTGCCCGGGTTGCCGAGGTCCAGCTCCACGTCGGTGGACCAGTCGACGGTCTCGCCCTGCTGCACGTAGGTGTCGAAGACGTTGCCCAGCGAGGCGGTGGCCGGGTCGACCGTCACCGGGTAGCGGGTGTTCGGGTCCGCCAGGAAGGCGGCGTCCGGGGTGTAGACCAACTCCAGGTCCTCGCCCCGCTGTTCGACCCGGACCTGGACCTTGGCCTTGCGGACCTTGTCACCGGCCGCCGGGTCGACGGTGGAGTCCCACATCACCGGGGCGGGCATCACCGCACGCTGCTCGCCGCTCCCGGCGTCGGTCAGCACCACGCTGCCGTCCGGCTGAGCCTGGGCCCGCAGGCCCTTGGCCCGCACCGGCATGGTGTACGAGAAGCCCCCGGCGGCCGGCCGCTGCTTGAGCGTGACGAACTGCTCGAAGCCGGTCCGGGTCGCCTCCACCACCAGGTCGGCCGAGCCGTCGGCGATCGCGTTCCGGTAGGTGGCCCGGTTGCCCTTGAGCACCGGCTTCGGCAGGCCGCCGCGCCAGCGCAGTTCCACCTGCTGCTCGCCCGAGCCGAGCGTGACCAGCGGGCGCCCCTCGCCCCGGCCCTCCCCGGCCTCGGCGAGCGAGCGGACGGCGGTGCCGCCCGCGCCGCCCAGCTTCAGGCCGTGCGGGTGCGCCTTGGGCGCCACCGAGCCGTCCTGACCCGCCACCAGGTCCAGGTCCACGTCGGCCCACTGGCCGTCCCGCTGGAACCGGACCGGACCGGCGGAGAGCTCGGTGGTGAGCGAGCCGTCCTTGTTGACCCAGGTCGTGGAGGTCTCGCTGCGCTCCCCCAACACCTCCACCCGCTGCCCCGACAGACGGGCCAACACCCGTGCCGACGCCAGGTCCTGGGCCGCGGTCGCGTACTGCTGCTTCGCCTTCGGCGCGGCGGCGGCGAGCGGCGCGAGCGCCACCTCCGACCCCGCCAGCGCCGACACCGCGACCGCCAGGGCCAGCAGACCGCTGACCGGCCGCACCCCCGGCAGGCCGCCCGGCCTGCGGGAAGTGACGACTCGTTGATGCCTCATCGAACACGCTCCTCTGATCCACCGTCAGGCGACGAGTGGCTGAGCGGCGGAGGGTAGGCGAGCCGGATGTACACGGGGCGGCGTCAAAACGGTCAAATGATCATGATCGACGCGGGATCCCGGCGATCTTCATCTGACATTCATCTGAACGCGCCATGCCAGACCTCCGAAAGCGGCCGGACCCACGGCGCGGGGCGCCGGGCCCTTCCTCCCGCCGACTGCCGCCCTCCGGCTTCAACGCCCCCGACCGGATCAGGGCGCGCCCGAAGCGGCCCGGCTCCGCTCGTCCCCCCGGTCGTCTCCCGCGCCCATGCCCGCGCCGCGTTCCCGCCTCCCGGTGAACGCCAGCGCGCCCGCGACCACCAGCCCGGCCGTCCCGGCGAGGACGGTCTGGACCCGGTAGTCCAGGCCCGCCACCATCGCCCCGCCGATGAGCAGGGCGAGGCCGGTCGGGGCGAACAGCAGGGTGTTGGCGGTGGCCGCCACCCGGCCCAACAGCTCGCCGGGGGTCTCGCGCTGAACGGCCGTCATGGCGACGACCAGCGCGCAGGGGAGCCCGAGCCCGATGGCCAGGCTGCCGCCGAGGACCACCGGCAGCCACGGGGTGGCCCGGGCCAGCACCCCGAGGGCGAAGAGGGCGAGCCCGGCGGCGGCGAAGGCGCGCTCGGGCAGCCGCCGCATCAGCGCCCCCGCCGCCAGCCCGGCCACCACCGATCCGGCGCCCTGGACCGGCATCAGCACGCCGGAGAACGCGGGACCGCGCCCCAGGCCGGAGTCGATCAGCGCGAAGGTGGCCGAACTGCTCAGCCCCGCCAGCAGCATGGCCGCCCCGCCGGCGAGGACCAGCGGGCGCAGCACGGGGTGCCGCCACAGGAACCGCGCCCCCTCGGCGGTCTCGGCCCTCCAGTCCCGTCGCTCGCGCGCGGCGGGCCGCGCCTCGCTCACCCGCAGGAGGCGGTAGGCGGCCGCGGCCAGCAGGAAGGTGCAGGCGTCCAGGGCGGCCACGGCCGGGCCGCCGAAGGCGGTGAACAGCGCGGCCCCGACCGGTGGCGCGATCAGCTTCATGCCCTCCATCGCGGTGTACAGCAGGCCGTTGAAGTCGCCCCGGAGCTCCTCGGGCACCACCGTGGCGACCAGCGCGCTCTCGGCCGCGTCGGCGAGCACCACTCCCCCGCCGACCGCCACCAGCACCGCGAACAGCAGCCAGACGTCGTCCGCGGTGCGCACGGCCAGCGGCGCGGTCATCACCACCGCGAGGGCCAGGTGGACCGCGACCAGCAGCGGCCGGCGCCGGACCCGGTCGGCCAGGGGCCCGATCAGCGGGCCGAACAGGGTGGGCAGCCACAGCCCGAAGCCGACGAAGGCCGCGAGCGCGTCCGATCCGGTGAGCGTCTTGACCCAGACCCCGGCCGCCAGCGCCATGGCCGTGTCACCGAATCCGGAGACGACGACCCCTCCCAGGTAGAGCGCGGCCTCGCGGTCGCGCAGGACTGCCCTCAACTGTCGGCCCATCAGTTCCCCCTCGACGTAGGACGATCAGCGGCACACCCTACCTCCAATCATTTGCTTGGGGGTAGCGCCGATCGCGGCCGGGTCACCCGCACGCGGTTTACTGGCGTCCATGACCGAGACCGATCCCGTCCTGCGCGCACTCGCCCATCCGCTGCGGCTGCGGATGCTCAGCCTGATGTGGCCGGGGCCGATGTCGGCCGCCGAGCTGGCCCGCGAGCTGGCGGTCTCGCACGCCCTGGCCAGCCAGCACCTGCGCCGCCTGGACGGGGCCGGCCTGGTCGAGCTGGCCGAGGAGCGCACCCGGCGCGGCGGCAAGGAGCGTCGCTACCGCACCGTCCGGGGCACCCCGCTCTCCGACCGCCAGGACGCCGATCCCCTGCTGGCCGAGACCATGGCGCTCACCCTCCGGGAGCGGGCCGCCCGGCGCGCCCCGGCGGCCGAGGGCGTGACCGTCGACGCCGAACTCTGGGTCGACCCCGAGACCTGGCGGGACGTCAGGAGCCGCCTGGCCGCCCTGGCGCTCGAACTGCACGCCGCCGCCCGGCCCGCCCGCACCCCGGGCACCGAACCGGTCGGCGTCAGCCTGATGGCCTTCCCCCTCCGCGCGGACCCCGACCCCGACCCCCACCCCGACCCCGATCGTTGAACGTTCAACGCCACGTCGGATTACCGCCAGCTCCACCGGGCGCCCTGGCCGAGGATCGAGTCATGTCCGAGACCGGAACGGGAAGTTCGAAGGAGACCACGATGACCAACGGTGTGATGGCGCTCGACGGCAAGGTGGCGCTGGTGACCGGCGGCAGCCGCGGCATCGGGGCGGCGGTGGCGCTGCGGCTGGCCGAGGAGGGCGCCCACGTGGCGCTGACCCACCAGGGCTCGCCCGAGGCGGCCGAGGCGGTGGCCGCGAAGATCACCGCGATGGGCCGCACCGCGCTGGCCGTCCGCGCCGACAGCGCCGACCCGGAGGCCGTGCGCGCCGCGGTGGCGGCGGTGGCCGGGCGGTTCGGGCGGCTGGACGTGCTGGTCAACAACGCCGGGGTCGGCGCCGTGGGTCCGATCGGGGAGATGACGGCGGACCAGGTCGACCGGGTGCTGGCGGTGAACGTCCGGGCGCCGTACCTCTACGCCCAGGCCGCCGCCGAGCACCTGGGCGAGGGCGGACGGATCGTCGGCATCGGCAGCTGCATGGCCCGGCGCACCGCCTTCCCCGGCGGCTCGCTCTACGCCACCAGCAAGGCCGCGCTGTCCGGACTCACCAAGGCCCTGGCCCGCGAGCTCGGCCCGCGCGGCATCACCGTCAACCTGGTCCACCCCGGCCCGGTCGACACCGACATGAACCCGGCCGACGGCGAGTCGGCCGCGTTCCAGCACGGCTTCACCGCCCTCGGCCGCTTCGGCACCCCCGCGGAGGTGGCGGACGCCGTCGCGTACCTGGCCGGCGAGGGCGCCCGCTACGTCACCGGCGCCGAGCTCGACGTCGACGGCGGCTTCGCGGTCTGATCCCGGAAGCCCGCCGCCCGGGGCCCGGCCCGCCACCCACCGCCCGGAGCCCGCCGCCCGGAGTCCGACACCTGACGCGGGCTCAGCGCTCCGCCAGCACCACCACCGCGTCCTGCGCGCCGAGCAGCAGCGGTGCGCCCCGCGCCGGGTTGAGGTAGACCCCGTAGGAGGGCGGTTCGTGGCTGCGGTCCGCCCGCCAGTAACCGATGGCGGTCTCGTTCCGCCGGCGCGCCGCCTCGACCAGGGTGGTGAAGTCGGCCGGGTGGCCGGGGCGGAGGTAGTCGGCGGCCGGCTTCAGGTAGATCTCCGAACTGTCGGGGTCGAACAGGTCGGTGAAGACCGCGTGCAGCTTGGGGTTCTCGGCCAGCTGGGTCAGCAGCAGGGTGATCACCTTGGTGGAGACGATGAAGTCGTCGGCCTTGGTGACCTGGGCGACCTCCCGGTTCGCGTCGTCGTTCATCTCGGTGACGATCGAGTACGGGTCACCGAGGCCGTCCTCGATGTCGCGCAGGTGGAGCAGGGTCACCAGGGTGCGGTCGTCCGCCGCGTCGGGCGCCACCGTCTCGTCGCTGAGCACCACCACGTGCTGGTAGTCGCCGAGGCCGAGCGCCTCCAGCGAGGAGCGCTTGGTCGGCTCGCAACGGCGGTGCCCCACGGTCAGGTTGGCGAGGTCGCGGACGGTCTCCCGGGGCTCCCAGGGAGCGGCCACGTCCAGCACCGAGCCGGGCTCGACGAAGCTGTCCAGCAGCCGGATCAGCTTCGTCGAGCGGGAGTTCTGACCGACCACCAGGGTCCGGTCGGGCACCCGGCGTTGGCGCGGCGCGGAGGTGATCGCCGCCTCGGCCACGGGCGGCCTCCCGTGGCCGAGGCGGATCATCAGGTCATCCTCGGCGACCACGATCAGCTCGTCCTCGGCGGCGATCACCGTCCCCATCGGCGGGTTGAGCAGCACATCACCGGCACTCCGGCACAGCCCGGCCAGTGCGCCGACCTCGTAGGCGTGCAGCGCCTCGCCGTAGGTCGATCCGGCGAGCGAGGGCTCGGCCCGCAGGTAGAACTCGTTGCCGACGAAGCTCAGCAGCTCGTTCAGCACGCTCGACAGGCCGCGCTGCCGGTGCGCCTGGGCGATCAGCCGCACCGCGATGTCGTCGCCGTCGATCACCAACGCGCCCTCCCCGGCGGCCAGTCGGGCCGCCGGCAGGTTCTCCGAGTCCTGCACCGCGGCGACCAGCCCGGGGCGGGTCGGCCCCCAGGTGCGGCCGCTGAGCAGCAGCAGGATCTTCACCACGTCGATGTCGCCGTCGTCGCCGACCGGCGGCAGCACCAGGATCGACCGGGCCGTGTCGGGGCTGACCAGCTCCAACTCACCGCGCACCAACGGGTTTCCGGAACGGCAGATGACCCGGGTGCGCCCGGTGTCGGCGATCCGGGAGCGGATCGCCTCCTCCATCGCCACCTTGTCCTGGTCGGCCAGCACCACCACGCAGGAGCGCCGCTCGCTCTGGTTGGCCTCCACCAGCTCCCCGATCACCGTGAAGACCTGGTCCGACCAGCCGAGCACGATGGTGTGCCCGCTCTCGATCAGCGGGGAGCGGCCCTTGCGCAACTGCCGGATGCGCTGGTCGAGTCCGGTGGTGAGCACGCCGATCAGCGCGCTGACGATGAAGATGCCGCCGATGGTCACCACCAGCATCAGGAAGAGGAAGAGCGGCCCTCCGGTGTCGCCGCCCATGGTGCCCGGGTCCAGGGTGCGCAGCAGGCTCATCCAGGCCACGCCGGGCCAACCGCCGTTGCTCTCCGCGTCGGTGTCGGTGAGCAGCACCACCGAGGTGGAGACCAGGGCGATCAGCAGCACCGAGGCGAGCCCGAGCCAGCCGATCAGGGCCGGGGTGCCCCGGTCCATCGTGCCGTCGAACCAGTACCGGAGCCGACCGCGAAGCCGTCTGAACACCACCGAACCCCCCTCACGCCGCCCTCGGCCCGAGCACGGTACCCCGCGCGGGCCAACCCCCCTCCGCCGACAGGCCGTTCGGACACCGAGGACCGACCGACCGTCACCCGGCCGAGTGGCGGGCCGCCTTCACCGGGTTGACCGCGCGGGCACCCGTCGAGGCCACCGTGAAGATCGTCTGCCGTATGCTGCGGTGACACCGAACGCACGTACCAGCCCGCACCGGCGGGCCGAGGGGGACACCAGCATGATGGGACCAGCGCACTCGCTGTCGGGCGCCGCCGCCTGGCTCGGAGTGGGCGCCGCCGCGGCCCTCCTGGACCAGCCGATGCCCTGGCCGGTCCTGCTCGCCGGAGCGCTGATCTGTGCCGGGGCGGCCCTCGCCCCGGACCTCGACCACAAGGCCGCGACGATATCCCGGGCCTTCGGGCCGGTCTCCCGCACGCTCTGCGAGATCATCGACAGGCTCTCGTACGCCACCTACAAGGCCACCCGGACGAAGGCCGACCCGCGCCGCTCCGGTGGCCACCGCACCCTCACCCACACCTGGCCCTGGGCGCTGCTGTGCGGCGCCGGAGCGGCCGCGGCCTGCGTCTACGGCGGCCGTTGGGGCGTGCTCGCGGTGCTCTTCGTCCACATGGTGCTGGCGATCGAGGGCCTGCTGTGGCGTCACGCGCGGGCCTCCAGCGACGTGCTGGTCTGGCTGCTCGGCGCGGCCGGCGCCTGGATGCTGGCCGAGGTGCTGGACCGGCCCGGCAACGGATCCGGCTGGCTGTTCGAGGGCGCCGGCCAGGAGTACATGTGGGTCGGACTCCCCGTCGCCCTGGGCGCGTTGGTGCACTGCATCGGTGACGCGCTGACCGTCTCCGGCTGCCCGGTGCTGTGGCCGATCCCGATCGGGCGCAAGCGCTGGTACCCGATCGGCCCGCCGAAGCCGATGCGCTTCCGGGCCGGCAGCTGGGTCGAACTCAAGGTCCTGATGCCGGTGTTCGCCGGTCTCGGCGGCATCGGCGCGCTGGCCGCCCTCCAGCTGATCGGCTGACCGGGCGCCGGAGAGCGCCGACGACCACCCGGCCCCGGCCGCCCCGTCAGATCCCCGAAGCGGGGAGCAGCACGAGGCGGTCGGGGTCGAACGGCATCCAGCGCGGCTCCTCGCCGCGCCCCAACAGCCGTACGCGGCACCAGGACTGGCCATCGGCCGGGCGCCACCAGGCGTTGATCCGCCCCACCGCCCAGTCACCGTCGGCGAAGTCGACCTCGACCGGCTGGTAGGCGGGCTCGACCTCCTCCTCCGGAGGCTGCCAGGCACTCTTCTGCTGACCGTCCGTCATGGTTCGCCCTCCTCGGCCCGGATCCGAAAAACTCTACAGAGCTGTAGATGCCCACGGGCGGACCTGACAAGCGGCGGGCCGGACACCTCCAGGTCCCGGCCCGCCCTCCCGCGCGTCAGCCGACGTTGACCCCGTAGTCCAGCGCGATGCCGCGCAGGCCGGAGGCGTACCCCTGGCCGATGGCGCGGAACTTCCACTCGGCGCCGTGCCGGTAGAGCTCGCCGAAGATCATGGCGGTCTCGGTGGAGGCGTCCTCCGTCAGGTCGTAGCGCGCGATCTCGCGGCCGTCCGCCTGGTTCACCACCCGGATGAAGGCGTTGCGGACCTGGCCGAAGCTCTGGTTGCGGCTGTCCGCGTCGTAGATGGAGACCGGGAAGACCACCTTCGCCACCGCCGCGGGCACCGTGGCGAGGTCGACCTTGATCTGCTCGTCGTCGCCGTCCCCGCCGCCGGTGAGGTTGTCGCCGCTGTGCTCGACCGAACCGTCCGGGCTGCGCAGGTTGTTGAAGAAGACGAAGTGCTGGTCCGTCAGGACCCGCCCCTGCGCGTCGCAGAGGATCGCGCTGGCGTCCAGGTCGTGGTCGGCACCCGTCGTTGTGCGCACGTCCCAGCCCAGTCCGACGATGACCGAGGTCAGGCCGGGCGCCTCCTTCGTCAGTGAGACGTTGCCGCCCTTGGCCAGCGTGACTCCCACGTCGCCCCTCCAGGTGTGTCCTGCCCGCAGGTCGACCCACGGGCACCGTACGTTCCTGCGAATCTACAACACTGTAGATCGAAACGCGGCGGCACCGCCCGGACGCCCGGAGCACCGCAACCGCCCCGTGCTAATTTACGTCGCTGTAAATGCCCGATACGCCCGCCCAACAGGACTGATCCCCGTGCCGCATGACCTAGAGGACCCCCGGACCACCGCGACCGCCCGGCGCGCACCGGCCGGTCTGCGCCCGCGCGGCCTGGTCGACCTGCGCGGCGGCGGCGCCGTCCCCCGTGCCCTCACCTACCCGCCCGGCGCGGTGGTCGTCGTCTCCGGCCTGCCGGGCAGCGGCAAGAGCACCGCGCTCCACCAGTGGGCGGCCGCCGCCCCGGTGATAGACCCGCGCACCACCCACCTGGCCTGCGAGGCCGTGATGCCCGCCTGGCTCCCCTACCCGGTCTACCGGCCCTGGGCCCGGCTGCGGCACTTCCACCGGCTGCACACCAGCGCGCGCGACGGCGCCGAACTCCTGGTCCACGACTGCGGCAGCCGCTCCTGGCTGCGCCGTCACCTGGCCCGGCTGCTCGCACCCCAGGGCCGCGAACTCCACCTGGTCATCCTCGACGTCGGCAGCGCCGAGGCCCTGACCGGCCAGCGAGCCCGGGGCCGCTCGGCCCCGCGCCGCACCTTCGCCCAGCACGACCGCGGTCTCGGCCGGCTGGTCCGCGCCCTGCGCGCGCACGGGGCGGCGGCCGCTCCGGAGACCGCCTCCGTCACCCTGCTCGACCGCTCGGCCCGCGAGCGGCTGCCCCGGGTCACCTTCGACGCGGCATGACGGAGCCCCCGCGGGCCGAGCCCGGAAGCTCGGCCCGCAGGGGCTGTCGGGGCCTCAGGGCCCTTCGGGTCAGGCGACGCTGACGGCGCTCCAGGCCGCGGCCACCGCGTTGTACTCGGCGCTGCCGGTGCCGTACAGGTCCTTCGCGGCGTTCAGGGACGCGGTGCGGGCGCCCTTGTAGTCCGTGGTGGAGGTCATGTAGACGGTCAGCGCGCGGTACCAGACCGCGGCCACCTTCTGGTTGCCGATGCCGGTCACGGTCGAGCCGTTGCAGGTCGGGCTGTTGTAGGTGACGCCGTTGACGGTCTTGCTGCCGCTGCCCTCGCTGGCCAGGTAGAACCAGTGGTTGCCCACGCCCGAGGAGTTGTGCACGTCGAGCTGGCCGACCTTCTTGGTCCAGCAGTCGGCCGAGCGGCCGTCGAGCGAGGGCTTGTCCATCCGGCGCAGCCACGGCGGGGTGGACTGGTCGCTGAACAGGTAGTCGCCCTTGTCCACCGCGTTGTTGGCGTACCACTCGACCATGGTGCCGAAGATGTCGCTGGTGGCCTCGTTGAGGCCGCCGGACTCACCGCTGTAGCGCAGGTTGGCGGTGGCGCTGGTGACGCCGTGGGTCATCTCGTGGCCCATGGTGTCGAGGTCGACCTGCTCCGGGTCGGTGACGCCGTCGCCGTCGCCGGTCATCATGCAGAAGCAGCTGTCGGACCACTGGGCGTTGTCCCACTTGGTGCCGACGTGGACGAAGACGGTGGCGCCCTTGCCGTCGTTCTTGATGCCCCGGCGGTTGAAGGTGTTCTTGTAGTAGTCGTACGTCCAGGCCGTGTTGGCGTGGGCGTCGACGGCGGCGGTGGAGCGGTCGGTGGAGAACTTCCTCCCGTCGCCCCAGACGTTGTCCGCGTCGGTGAACAGCGTGCCGGAGCTCGCGTTGATCGAGGAGGACGAGACGTTCTTGGCGTCCTTGGTGACGTGGCCGCGGGTCGGGTCGATCAGCGCGTAGCCGCCGGAGGTCTGCGCGGTGGTGTCGATGGAGACGTCACCGGTGTACTCCGAGTGCCCGGTGCCGACGGCCTGGTGCTCGGCGGCGTAGGCCTCGATCTGCTCGCCGCTGCCGGCGTCGGTGACCACGATCTTCCCGGCCGGCTGGCCGTGGTCGCCCACGCCCGCGACGGTGGTGCGCCAGGCCAGCCGCGGGGTGCCGTCGGCGGCCCAGATGATCAGCTCCGGGGTGGAGGTGGCGGCCGTGATGCCCTCGGCCTGGCCGAGGGCGTGGGCGGCGCTGGCCTGGGCGGGGACGGCCGGCTTGGTCGACTTGACCTTGGGGTCGTGGGCCTTGCCGGCCGACTTGTCGAGCAGCTTGCCGTGCGCGTTCTGATGCACCACCAGGTCGCCGCCGACGACCGGCAGGCCCTGGTAGGTGCGGTCGAAGCGGACGTGCTGGGTGCCGTCCGCGTCGACGATGACGTCCTTGACGACCAGGTCCTGGCCCACGCCGAAGCCGAAGACTCCGGGGTTGTGGGCGACGTTGGCCTTGGCGTCGGCTATCGCCGCGTCACGGCCGGAGGCGGCGGTCGCCGCTCCGGTCTGGAAGGTGACGGCGACGAGCGCGGCGGTGACCGCGATGGCTCCGGCCGCGAGGTGGCGGCGCTGAGAGGAGGTGGGGCTCACTCTGACTCCAGTCGGGGTAGCTGTGAAGAGCTGCGACAGAGCTTGACGGTGAGCCGCCAAAGAAGGCCATCCTTACCCGTCCATCTTGATCAGACCGTGTCCAAGAACGACCGAAACCGTTCAATTACCCGACCGGTCGAAGTACTTGACCCCCTCACCGACCAGGCGGTATTGCGCCGGTGACGCGCTGCGGGACGCCGAGCGGGTTGCCGTCCAGCAGCTCCGGCGGCAGCAGTTCGGGCGGGGTGTTCTGGTAGACCACCGGGCGCAGCCAGCGCTCGACCGCGGTGGCGCCGACGGAGGTGGAGCCGGAGGTGGTGGCCGGGTACGGGCCGCCGTGGTGCATGGCGGGGGCGACCGCGACGCCGGTCGGCCACTGGTCCACCACCAGGCGGCCCGCCAAGGGGCGCAGCCGCTCCAGCAGGGCGGCCGCCTCGGGGCCGCGCTCGTCGGCCGCCAGCTGGACGGTCGCGGTCAGGTTCCCGGCCAACCGGCCCAGCACCGACTCCAGTTCGCCCCGGTCCCGGTAGCGGACCAGGACGGTCACCGGGCCGAAGCACTCCTCCCGGAGCTCCTCGGTCAGCTCCGCCGCGTCCACCGCCAGCACCCCGGCGCGGACCGCGAGGCCGGCCCCCTCGACCGGTGCCGGGCCGGCTGCCAGCAGCACCCTGACGCCCGGCACCGCGGCCCGGCGCCCGACACCCGTCAGGAACGCCTCCCGCATCCGGCGGTCCAGCAGCGGCCCCGCCCCGGTCGCGGCGGCCGCCGCGACCACCGCCTCCTCCAGTCGGTCTGCCCCGGCCGGGACCAGGACCAGGCCGGGCTTGACGCAGAACTGGCCGCTGCCGAGCGTGAAGGAGGCGGCGAGCCCGGCGCCGATCTCCTCCGCCCGGGTGGCGGCGGCCCGTTCGGTGACCACCACCGGGTTGAGCGAGCCGAGCTCGCCGTGGAAGGGGATCGGCACCGGCCGGGCGGCGGCGATGTCGTGCAGGGCCCGCCCGCCGCGCACCGAGCCGGTGAAGCCGACCGCCGCCACCAGCGGGTGGCGGACCAGCTCCGGCCCGGCCGCGAAGCCGTGCACCAGGCCCACCACCCCCTCCGGCAGGCCCACGTGACCCGCCGCCGCGCGCAGCACGCCGGCGCAGAGCTCGCTGGTCGCCGGATGGTCCGGATGGGCCTTGACCACCACCGGGCAGCCGGCCGCCAGGGCACTGGCGGTGTCGCCGCCGGGCACGCTGAAGGCGAGCGGGAAGTTGCTGGCCGAGAAGACCGCGACCACGCCCAGCGGGACCTTCATCCGGCGCAGGTCGGGGCGGTTCAGCGCGGGGTCGGCGTGGTCGATCGCCACGTCCAGGAAGGCGCCCCGCTCCACCTGCTCCGCGAAGGCCCGCAACTGGTAGGTGGTGCGGGCGAGTTCACCGGCCAGCCGGGCCGGGCCGAGCGCGGTCTCGGCGTCGGCGGCGGCGACCACCTGTTCGGCCGCCGCCTCCAGCCCGTCGGCGGCGGCGCGCAGCAGCGCGGACCGCACCGCGCGGTCGGCCAGCGCGGGGAGGGCCGCGGCGGCGGCCCGGACGGCCCGGTCGACCTCGGCCGGGCCCGCCTCGGCGGCCACCACCGCCCCGGGCGAGCCGGTCCTCGGGTCGGAGGTGCGGACCGGCTGCGGCTCAACTGCTGTGGTTTCCATGGGACTCCCTCGGGTCGTCGGGCGCGGGTCAGGCGCGCGGGGGTTCCAGCTCGGTGAAGTGACCGCCGATCAGCCGGGCGTCCACATGGCCGGGGTCGAGCGGGCCGTGCACGGCCAGCACCTTCTCGGCGTACTCCTCGGCGTCGTCCTGCGGCCGGTAGCCGAGCGCGCGGGCCGTGCTCAGGTCCCACCAGGCGCGGGTGTTGGCGCTGATGCCGTTGACGACGGTGTGCCGGGCGAGCGGGGGTGCGAGGGGGGCGGTGAGCGCGGCGTGCACCAGACGGGCGCAGTCGCCCGGGCTCAGCCAGGTGGAGAGCATCCGGACCGAGCGCGGCTCCTCGAAGCAGGACCCGATCCGGATGGTCACCGTCTCGATGCCGTACCGGTCGGCGTAGAACGAGGCGAGGTTCTCGGCGAAGGACTTGGAGAGGCCGTAGTTGGTGTCGGGCCGCTGCGGCGCGTCCGCGCCGATCAGGTCGCCGCTCCCCGGGGCGGGCAGCGGGGTGAACCCGACCGCGTGGTTGCTGCCGGCCACCACCACCCGGCGGACGCCCTCGGCCCGGACGGCCTCGTAGAGGTGGTAGGTGCCCTGGACGTTGGCGCCCAGGATGTTCTCGAAGGTGTCCTCCAGGGAGATTCCCCCGAGGTGGACCACGGCGTCCACCCCGCGCACGGCCTCACGGACGGCGTCCGGGTCGCGCAGGTCGAAGGCGAGGGCGTCGGGTGCGTCGGCGAGGGGCCGGACGTCCGCCAGGCGCAGCCGGTGGCCCAGGGCGGGCAGCCGGGCCCGCAGGTGGGCGGCGACTCCACCGGCGGCGCCGGTGAGCAGGACGGTGCGGGGCTCGGTCATCGCGGTGGGCCCTCCGGTCGGGCGGGAGTCGATCGGAACTCCTGGGCCAGCTCGGCCAGGAGGTGCTGACGGTGCCCCGGCAGCAGGCCGAGGTGGTAGAGGCTGAGCCGGCTCGCGCCCGCCTCGCGCAGGCCCCGGACGTGCGCGGCCAGCGCGTCGGGGTCGGCGGGCGGGAGCGCGGTGACGTAGGCGTCGACGGCGGTGCCCGTGGCGGCCGCCGCGCGGACCAGGTCCGCGCCGGCCTCCCCGGTCGGCCAGCACGGCACCAGCAGGGCGTCGACCTGGCCGGCCGCGCTGGCGGTCAGGCCCGGGGAGGGGCCGGTGGCCCACGGGTCCGGGTGGGCGTGCAGGGTGAGAGAGGCCCCGGGCGCCGCAGCACGGACGGCGGCCGTCACCCGTCCGAGCAGCCCGTCGGTGGCGGCCTGACGGACCGCCAGCAGGGCGGCCGCGGTCTCCTCCGGCAGCGGGCCGCCCCCGCGGGCGGTGCTGCGCAGCAGCTCCACCGTCTTCTCCTCGTCCAGGCCGTGCCGGCGCCAGCCGTGGCGGCAGGCCCCGCAGCAGCAGACGGAGAGCGCCCGCAGGGCCTCCGGCGGGTAGGCGCCGTCGCTCTTCTCGTGGCATCCCAGGTGGACGGCGCCGAGCTGGCCCGCCGACTCCAGCGACACCGTCCGGACCGCCTCGCCCGGCAGCCCGTGCAGGGCCTCCGCGGCCAGGGTCGCGCAGTGCTGCCGGACCGGTTCGTGGGAGGGGCAGAGCGCGTACGGGTAGTGCTCGCCGTGGCAGTTGACCACGGACACGGCCGGGTTCAGGTACCCGAGGCGGGAGTTGTGGGCGAGGACGATCCAGGCGTTGACCGGGATCCCCTCGGCCGCGAGGACCGCCACCGCCTCGCCGGCCGGGTCGGGCTGCGCCATCCAGTCCGCGGTGAGCGGGGTGAGCCGGTGGCCGGCCCAGGCCTCGGGCCGCAGCGGCCGGTAGAGCGCGGCGTACCGGGCGTCGACGAAGGAGCGCTCCGGGTGGAGCGGGGTGGCCGCCCGGGTGGAGTGGTAGCTGAGGGCCAGCGTGACCGCGTCGGCACCGCAGGCGCGGAAGCGGTCGGCGAAGGCCGGATCGCCGAGGACGTCCCACGGGTAGGCGTGCACGGAGACGGTCGGGTGGTTCACCAACGGGGCCTCCGCTTGCGGAAGTCGGGCTCGAACTGCTGCCGGTAGCCGGTGTCGTCGCGTTCCCGGATCCCGCAGCGCAGGTAGTTCTCGTGCAGCCGGGCCAGGGCGTCCGGGTCGAGCTCGACGCCGAGCCCGGGCCCCTCGGGCACCCGCACCGCGCCGTCGACGATCGGCAGCGGATCCGCGACCACGTCGGTGCCGAGTTGCCAGGGGGTGTGGGTGTCGGCGGCGTAGCTCAGTTCGGGGAGCGCCGCGCCG
Organism: Kitasatospora sp. NPDC004289; assembly: GCF_053602875.1. NCBI lineage: Bacteria > Bacillati > Actinomycetota > Actinomycetes > Kitasatosporales > Streptomycetaceae > Kitasatospora > Kitasatospora sp. NPDC004289. The sequence continues at coordinate 74,732 of NZ_JBSGEL010000011.1, forward strand.
AGGTGGGTCATGGCGGCCAGGCTGATGCCCAGGTGGCTGTTGGAGTGCATGGAGACGCCGACGCCCCAGGTGCGGCAGATCGCGGCGAGCTCGGCGGAGCGGCGCAGCCCGCCCCAGTAGTGGTGGTCGGCGAGCACCACCCCGACCGCCCCCGCGGCGAAGCCCGGGGCGAGGTCGTCGGGGGCGACCACGCACATGTTGGTGGCCAGCGGCATCGGCGCCTCCCGGGCGACCTCGGCCATCCCAGGGATGCCGGGGGTCGGGTCCTCCAGGTACTCCAGCAGGCCCGCCGTGTCGGCCGCGACCTTGCGCGAAGTCTCCACCGTCCAGGCCGCGTTGGGGTCCAGTCGGAGCGGGTGGACGGGGAAGGCCTCGCGCAGCGCCCGGACCGCCTCGATCTCCTGCTCCGGCGGGAGGACGCCGCCCTTGAGCTTGAGCGAGCCGAAGCCGTACCGCTCCACCATCAGGCGGGCCTGGGCGACGATCCCGTCCGGGTCGAGCGCCGGGCCCCACTCGTCCTCCGGCGCACCCGGATGGCCCGCCCACTTGTAGAACAGGTAGCCGGAGTACGGGACTTGGTCGCGGACCGGGCCGCCCAGCAGGTCGGCCACCGGCCGGCCGGTGATCCGGCCCTGCAGGTCCAGGCAGGCGACCTCGAACGGGCTCACCACCTTGAGCGCGGTCTTCTGCGGGCTGGAGCCGCCGGTCAGGCCGTGCCGGTCGGGTGCGTCGGTGCCGCCGAGCGCCCGGGTGGTCCGGCGCAGCAGGTCGTTGGTGTGGAAGGGGTCGAGGCCGACCAGGGCGGGTGCGACGGTGCGCAGCAGCTCCAGGTGGGAGGCGTCGCCGTAGGTCTCGCCGAGGCCGGTGAGGCCGTCGCCGCAGTCCAGCTGGACGATCGCGCGCAGCGCCCACGGCTGGTGCACACCGGCCGAGTTGAGCAGCGCCGGGTCGGGGAAGGCGACCGGGGTGACGGTCACCGCGCGGACCCGCATCAGGCGGCCGCGGTGGTGGTGGCCGCGGCGGTGAGGGCGGCGCGGCCGCGGGCCAGGATGCCGGCCAGCTGCTCCAGGTGCTCGGGCGTGGGGTCCACCAGCGGGGGGCGGACGGTGCCGAGGTCGAGGCCGGAGAGCCGGGCCCCGGCCTTCACCAGCGCGACCGCGTAGCCGGGCACCTTGTCGCGCAGGGCGACGAACGGCAGGTAGAACTCGCTGAGCAGCAGCTGGACGGTCGCCTGGTCGCCGCTGCGCACGGCCCGGTTGAAGGCGGTGGCGATCTCCGGGGCGAAGCACAGGACGGCGGAGGAGTAACTGCCCACGCCGATCGCCTCGTAGGCCTGGACGGAGAGTTCGGCGGTGGGCAGGCCGTTGAGGAAGCCGAACGCGGCGGCCCGGGGGTGGCCGCTGGACCGGACGGCGGTGACCAGGCGCAGCATGTGGTCGACGTCGCCGCGGCCGTCCTTGATGCCGGCCACGGTGGGGATGTCCAGCAGGGCGACGGCCGCCGCCTCGTCGAGCACGGCGGTGGCGCGCTGGTACACGGTGACCGGCAGGTCGGTGGCACCGGCGACGTAGCGGACGTGGTCGACCAGGCCGCTGGGGGGCGCGGAGACCAGGTAGGGCGGGAGCAGCAGCAGGCCGTCGGCACCGGCCTCGGCGGCGGTGCGGGCGAACTCGTGGGCGGCGCGCGGCCCGCCGCCGCAGCCCGCCATCACCGGCAGGCGGCCGCCGGCCACCTTGACGGCGGTGCTCACCACGTCCCGGTACTCGGCGTGCGAGAGGGCGGTGAACTCGCCGGTGCCGCAGGCGACGAAGAGCGCGTCCGGGCCGGCCGCGACCTGCCGCTCGACGTGCTCGGCGAAGGCCGGGAGGTCGACGGTGTCGTCCGCGGTGAACGGGGTCAGTGGGAAGGACAGCAGCCCGTTCGAGTACATGGGGTCTCCTTGGGTCGGTGGTGCCGGTTGGTGGGGTGAGGGTGCGTCAGCCCTTGACGTGCGTCAGCCCTTGACGGCGCCGGAGGTGAGGCCGCGCATGAACTGCCGCTGCATGGCGAGGAACACCAGCACGCTGGGCAGCAGGGCGAGCAGCGAGGAGGCGAGCAGCACGCCGATCCCGACCTCCTCGTCGGCGCGCAGCGTGCGCAGCGCGATGGGCAGGGTGAACTGCCGGGCGTCGGTGGCCACCAGCAGCGGGAGCAGGTACTGGTCCCAGATCATGGTGAAGCCGAAGATGCCGATCACGCCCAGGGCGGGGCGGCAGAGCGGGAGGATGACGGACCAGAAGATCCGCAGGTCGCCGGCGCCGTCCAGGCGGGCGGCCTCCTCCAGCTCGACCGGGATCTCCTTCATGAACTCGGCGGTAACCAGGATGGAGAAGGCCCAGGCCCCGACCGGGAGGATCATCCCGAACAGGCTGCCCACCAGGTCCAGGTCGGAGAGCACCAGGGAGAGCGGGATGGCCAGCACCTCCTCCGGCAGCATCATCGTGCTGAGGACCAGCAGCAGCACCAGGTGCATGCCGCGGAAGCGCTTGCGGGCCAGGGCGTAGGCCGCGCTGACGCTGACCGCGATCTGCAGCAGCAGTCCGCCGCCCACCACCAGGAAGGAGTTGGTGAGGTAGAGCAGGACGTCGCGGTCGACGGCGGCCCGGAAGTTGGCCAGGGTCAGGTGGGTGGGGAGCAGGGTGAGCGAGGTCGGGTCGGTGACCTTGGAGAAGGCGCTGGAGACCAGGGCCAGCAGCGGGCCGGCGAAGACCAGCACCAGGGCCAGGTACAGGACGCCCCGTGCCGCCCAACTCACCGGCCCCCTCAGGGAGTCCAGCCCGAGTGCGGTGTCGGTGACCCGGGCCCTGCGGCCGGTCCGTTCGGCGTTCACTGCGACTCCCTTCCCTTTCCGCCCCGGCGGGCGCGGACGGCCAGTGTGAGGACCACGGTCGCGCCCAGCAGCACCACGGATCCGGCGGCGGCGACGCCGAGTTCGTTGCGCTCCAGGCCGAGCCGGTAGATCAGCGTCATCACCACGTCGGTCGAGCCGTTGGGCCCGCCGTTGGTGAGCAGGAAGATCTCGGTGAAGACCCGCAGCCCCCGGATCGCCGCGAGGGTGACCAGGATGGCGAAGGCGGGGCGCAGCGCGGGCAGCGTCACGTGCCACACCCGGCGCCGGACGCCCGCACCGTCCACGGCGGCCGCCTCGTACAGGGTCCGGTCGACCCCGGCCAGCGCCGCCAGGAAGATCATCATGTCGTAGGGGGCGCCGCGCCAGATCCCGACCGCCATCACCGAACCGAGCGCGCTGTCCTCGCTGTTGAGGAACTGCGACGGGCCCGAACCGAGCCAGCCCAGCAGGGTGTTCACCGCCCCGTCGGCCGCCGGGTAGTAGAGGATCCGCCAGACCTCGGCCACCACCGCCATCGCGGCGACGGTCGGCAGGAAGACGGCCGTGCGGACGAACCAGAGGTGCCGGGCCTGCCCCTCCAGCAGCAGCGCCAGCGCCAGCCCGACCAGCACCGAGCCGCCGGTCTGACCCACCGCCAGCAGCACGGTGTGCCAGACCGCCGTCAGGAAGGCGTCGTCGGTGAGCACCTGACGGTAGTTCTCCGCCCCCACCCAGCGGTCGCCCAGGTAGGGGCGAACCTCGTGGAAGCTCATCGCGACCGCCCGGCCGGCGGGGACGAACTTGAACAGCGCGAAGAGGAGCAGCGCGGGGGCCAGGAACAGCCAGGGGACCAGGGCGGGTCGGCCCCGCCGGTACCACCGGCGGGCCGGCCGCCCGGGCAGCGCCCCCGCCGGGCGGGGGCTCCGGCCGGCGGGGGCGGGCCTCGGTGCGCGGTCCACGCCGGTGGCCGCCATCAGGAGCCGGCCCCCTGCTTCTTGAGCTCCGCCGCGAAGGTCGAGGCGAGCTTGTCGAGGGCGGCCTTGGGGTCGGAGCCGCAGTCGGCGACCACGGCGTTGAGCGTCTCCGCCGAGGCCTGCCGGAACGGGGTCCACTCGGGGACCGCCGGGGCGTAGCGTCCGGCCTCCCGGTACACCTTGTCGAACACCTGCCAGCGGGCGTCGGTGCGCTCGGCCGCCAGGTCGACGGTCCGGTTCACCGGGAGGCGGACCACGGTGCCGTCGGTGTCGCCCGCCATGCCGGTCCGCTGTCCCTGCGGCCCGGCCAGGTACTCGGCGTACCTCTGCTGGCCGTTGGGGTTCTTCGAGCCCGCCATCAGGTAGACGTTCTCGCCCTCCGCCAGCACCGCGCTCTTCCCGCCGGGCCCGGCGGGCAGCGGCACCACCTCGTACTTGTCCTTGCCGAGGCTCTTGTCGAACCGGGCCATGTTGTACGGCCCGGTCAGGTAGATCCCGCCCTTGCCGGTCTCGAACAGCGGGTGCGCCTGGGTGGTCTCGGCGGTGACGGCGCCGGGGACCACGCTCTTGTCGGCGCAGAACTGCTTCTTCAGCCGCTCGACGGCCGCCACCGAGCGCTCGCCCGCGATCGCGGGCTTGAGGCTGCCGGGTTCACCGGTGAAGTAGTCGCCGCCCGCGGACCACAGGAAGCTGGAGGCGTACCAGTCCAGGTAGCCGCGCTTGGTGCTGCCGGGGACGACGTAGCCGTAGGTGTCGGCCTTGCCGTTGCCGTCCGGGTCGCCGGTGGTGAACGCGCTCGCCAGCGCGTCGAGTTGGTCCCAGCTGGTGGGCTGTGCCAGGCCGAGCTTCTCCCGCCAGTCCTTGCGGACCAGCAGGGCGAAGGTCTGCGCGGAGAACGGCACGCCGTAGTACTTGCCGTCGGCGGCCCGGGCGGCGTCCCAGGCCTGCGGGATCAGCTGGTCCCCGCCGGCCACCTTGCCCTTGTCGACCTGGCGGACCAGGCCCTGCTTGACCAGGGTGCCCAGCTGCGCTGTGTCGTTGACGATCAGGTCCGGCAGCTTCTTCTGCGCGGCGGCCTGCTGCAGCTTGGTCTCGAAGTCGTCGAACAGCGCGGTGACGTGGGCCGGGACACCGGTGGCGGCGGTGAAGTCGGCGGCCAGCTTCTGGTGGGTCTTCTCGGTGTTGGAACCCGGGGGCTTGCGCACCCAGATCTCCAGGGGGGCCTTGTCGTCACCGGATGCGGTGGACCCGCTGCCGTCGCTGCCGCAGGCGGCCACGGAACTCAGGGCGAAGGTGACGGCGAGGGAGACGGCGAAGGCTCGTGCGGCTCTGCTGAGCATCGGCGTTCCTGTCTACATATGTGGACGATATCTCTGTGCGTGGAACCTTGCCAGGTGAAAGTAGGGCAGCTGTACGATGCGAGTCAACAGTCCCGGTACACGGATGTGGATGGAGAACCGATGGCCACTGGCCAGCCCGAGGCCGCGACGGTGAAGTCCGCGGAACGCACCGTGCGCATCCTGGAGACCCTCGCCGCCTCGCCCACCCGACTCACCGTCAACGACCTGCAGGAGCGCCTCGGTTACCCGCGCAGCAGCCTGCACGCGCTGGTCAGGACCCTGCGCGAGCTCAAGTGGGTGGAGGCCGACGAAACCGGCTCCGCCTTCGGCGTCGGCCCGCACGCGCTGCTCTCCGGCACCGCCTACCTCGACCGCGACCCGGCCCTGCCGTACGCCCAGGAGGCGCTGGAGGCGCTGCGCGACGCGATCGGCTACACCGTGCACTTCGCCCGCCGCGACGACGCCTACGTGCTCTACCTCGCCACCCGCGACTCGCGCGAGAACGTCCGCGCCGTCTCACGGGTCGGCCGCCGGCTGCCCGTCCACCTCACCGCCCTCGGTCAGGCACTGCTCGCAGACCTCACCGAGCAGGAGGTGGACGCCCTGCTCCCCGGCGAGCTGCCCGCCTACACCCCGCAGACCATCACCGACCGGGCCGCGCTCGACGCGACGCTGGCCGAAGTCCGGGACCGGGGCTGGGCCTTGGAGCGCGAGCAGGGCACCGTCGGCGTCACCTGCGTCTCGGCCGCGGTGCCCTACCGCATCCCGGCCACCGACGCGCTGAGCTGCTCCATGCCGGCCGCCGCCGCGACCGACAAGGAGGTCGCGCGGGTGGCCAGGGCGGTGACGTCGCACGCCACCGCCCTGGCCACCACCCTGCGCCGTCACGGCATCCGCTGACGGCGCAGGGCCCGGGTCACCGTGCGGTCAGCGCGGTGGGCAGACCCGTCCCGGCGGCATTGAACCCGAAGCCCTGCTCGGCTCCGGGGGCGATGGTGCCGTTCCAGCCCACGTTGGTGAACGTGTAGTGCTGCCCGCTCTGCGTCCTGACGGCGGACCAGCTGGAGGACACGGTGGTGCCCGCCGGGAGGTCGAACTCCACCGTCCAACCCTGGCGGGCGGCGGCGCAGTTGTTCTTCACGAACACGTCCATGCCGTAACCCGAGCTCCAGGTCGAGGACTTCACCGTCCGGGCCGTCAGGCAGCCGGTGGTCGGCGACGTCGACGGCGACGGGGACGGGGACGGCGAGCTCGACGGCGACGTGCTCGGGCTCGGGCTCGCGCTCGGGCTCGCGCTCGGACTCGGGCTCGCGCTCGGACTCGGGCTCGCGCTCGGACTCGGGCTCGCGCTCGGACTCGGGCTCGCGCTCGGACTCGGGCTCGGGCTCGGGGTGGAGGTGCCCACCGTCTTCAGGAAGAGCGAGGGCCCGCCGTCCGTCCTCGTCGCGTCGACGCCGTGCCCGCCCGTGTAGTCGAGCTGCTCACGACCGGCCCAGTCCGGGATCGCCGTCCCACCCGTGTCCAGGTGCTTCCAGGCGGTCCCGCTCCAGCCGAACTGGTAGATCCGCTGCCGGTCCGCGTAGTACGGGGTGTACGCCGCACCGACCGCGGTCTGCTTGGTCATGGTGTTGCCGAAGAAAACGTTGCGCGGCCCGCTGGAGCCCGACCACTTCACGGCCTTCTTCCCGGCGGCCCACCAGATCGGGTACCAGGTGGAGGCGTCGGTGCCTCCCCCGCCCTCCTCGCCGCAGTTGGCACGGCAGTTGGCGGAGCGGTGGTCGTACGGCACCGCCACCGTGTTCAGCTCGAAGAGGTTGTTGCGCTCCCAACCCCCGTGCAGGTTCAGGTCGGAGTCGAAGTCGTTGCCGATCGCGACGTTGCCCGAGGCGGACCACTGGAAGGTGAAGTGCCGCAGGTTCCGCGAGGTGTTGCCGGCGTAGAGGGAGTCCCAGACCCGGGAGCCGCGGAAGTAGCCGTTGCCGCCCTTGCCCTTGTTCCACGACCCGTCGAGCTGGTTGTTCACGATCTGGACGTGGTACGCCTCCTCCGTGACGATCGGGTGGGAGCCGGTCATCTCGGTCCGCACCCCGCGCACCCAGGAGTCGGCCGCCCACTTGAGGACGATGCCGTGGATGGCCTCGGCGGGCGACATGTTGCCGTAGTTGTGCACGGCGTCGGCGGCGCTCAGCCCGGGCTCGTCCTGGGTCAGCGCGAAGTCCTCCAGGCCCACGCCGAGCACCGGGTCGACGATCGGGGAGGCCTTCGAGGCGTATGCCGCGCCGTCGATCGGCGCGGAGCCGTCCGAGACGGAGTCGACCGGGACGTCGTACTCCAGCGGCTTGTTCAGCGTGATGGTCCGGTTGGCGGAGTCGATCGCGGTCACGGTGAAGATCTGCTGCCGCATGTGGATGTTCTGGAGCGTGCCGTCGCCCGGCTGGATGTCCTGTTCGGCGTAGAACTTCAGCGAGTTGGCCGCCCGGATGTTCACCAGCCCGCCGACCTGGAGCCCGGTGAGCGCACTGCCGGTGGCCAGCGGGACCACGGTGTCCCCGGTCCGGGCCGCGAAGCCCGCCCCGCCCGCCTTCTCGCGGAGCTTCAGGCCGGCCTTCCAGTGGACGTTGACCGTCCCCTCGAACAGGTCCTTGCGGTTGGCGGCGGCGGCCGCGTACTCGGACGCGTAACTCGAGTGCACCGCCCGGGACTGGACCCGGAAGACCCCGCGGCCCGGCCACGTCCAGCCGCCCTTGGCCGAACCCGAGGTCATGCCGTCCTCGTCCCAGTCCGAACCGTCCTCGGTCAGGGTGTCGTAGCGCGTGTCGGCGTCCGGCCGGAAGACGATCCGGGTGCCGCCAGCACCGCTGCCCGCTCCACGGATCGTCAGGAAGTCGGCATCCACACCGATCTGGTGGGACACGTTGAGCACCCCGACGGGCAGCGTGATCAGTGAGAGCCGGTCGTACCCGGCGGCCGGGGAGCAGCCGGTGCTGATCTGGTCGATCGCCCGCTGCAGGCCGGCGGTGTCGTCGGCCCCGTCGTCCGGCTTCACGCCGAACTGGCCGGCCAGCTCGGCGGCGGTGATCTGACAGGCCGCGTCCGGGGTGGTCTGGGCGGGCCCGGGCAGGTCGGCGCCGCCCCGGTACCCGGCCTTCGACCAGTCGTACAGGCCGGGGATCGGGGCACGGCGGTTGGCCGCGGACAGGTCCAGGCCGCCGGCAGCGGCAGTGGCGCCGGCCTGGGCGGCCGGCCCGAAGGAGAGCAGCAGGGCGGCCGTGGTGGCGAGCGCCGCTGCGGACATGAGGGCCCCAAGGGGCTTGCTGGGCAAGGTAGTTCCTCCCTGGTGTGGGGGAAAGGGATGGCCCTCATGGTGTAGACCAGTCCTCCACAGGTCAAGACGGGAGGCGGAAATAAATTCACCGTCCATGTATGTGGACAGCCGGAGCATCTCAGGGAGTGAGGACGATCTTGCCGGTGACGGTGCTCGACTCGGCGAGGCGCAGCGCCTCGGCGGCCTGGGCGAGCGGCAGGGTCGCGGCGACGGGGGCGGTGACCTCACCCCGGAGCACGGCGGCGAAGACCTCGGTGAGGTCGGCCCGCAGCCGGGCACGGAAGCGGGCCGCGCTCACGGCCCGGCCAGCCCAGACGTTGTAGAAGTACGCGCGGCGCCGGTTGGGCAGGGCGTTCCACAGCCAGACGCGGCCGAGGATCTTCAAAACGGGCCACTGCTTGGAGCCGGTGTCGTCACGGGTGGAGGCGCTTCCGTAGGCGACGAGGGCCCCGCCGGGGGCGAGCAGGCGCCAGGAGTCGATGACGCTCCGGCCGCCGAGGTGGTCGAAGACGGCGTCCACGCCACCGGGCGCCAGCTCCCGGACCCGGGCGGGCACGTCGCCGTCGCGGTAGTCGACCGGGACCACCCCCCGCTCGCGCAGGCTGTCGTGGTGCCGGACGGAGGCGGTACCGATCACCTTCACGCCTGCCGCACGGGCGAGTTGGACCAGGACGGAGCCCACGCCGCCGCTCGCGCCGTGCACCAGCACGGTCTGCCCGGCGCGCACCCGGGCCTTGCGGTGCAGCATCTGCCAGGCGGTGATCCCGTTGAGCACTGCGGTCTCGGCCTCCGCCGCCGTGAGGCCGTCCGGGACCTCGACCGCGTCCCTGGCGTCGACCACCACGTGGCTGGCCCACCCGCCCACCTTCATCAGCACGGCGACCCGGCGGCCCACCAGGGCCGGATCCACACCCTGACCGGCCGTCAGGACCCGGCCCACCAGGTCGTACCCCGGCACGAACGGGAACGGCGGCTGGTCGTAGTACCGCCCACGGCGCATCTGCTGCTCGGCGAACGACACGCCCGTCGCCTCCATGGCGATCACGACCTGCCCCGGACCGGCCGCCGGAACGGCTCCCTGACGGATCTGCAGGCCCTCCGGAGCCACGACGCCGGGCAGGACGACCTCGACGAGCTGTGCGTTTCCCATGATCCTCACGACCTTCTCGGTAGATGCCTTCGCGTTCGTTATAAGTTCTAACGAACCGGCTGAGTGAGAGTCAAGAGCTCCAGTGATAACCTCTAACTGAACTGACGGTCCGCAACCCGGGGAGCAACGACGTGGACACCAGGACGCCGCGGGAGCGCTACCGCGCCCAGGTGCAGGAAGAGATCAAGCAGCACGCCTGGACGCAGGTCGCCGCCGCCGGGGCCTCCGCCCTCTCCCTCAACGCCATCGCCAAGCAGATGGGCATGAGCGGACCGGCCCTCTACCGCTACTTCGCCAACCGCGACGAGCTGATCAGCGAACTCGTCAAGGACGCCTACCGCGGCATGGCGGACGCCGTCCAGGAGGCCGCCGGGGCCGGCGCCGACCTCGTCGGCCTCGCCCACGCCCTGCGCCGCTGGGCCCTGGCGGACCCCCAGCGCTACTTCCTGATCTACGGCACGCCCGTGCCCGGCTACCACGCCCCCGAGGCCACCACGCGGATCGCCGCCGAGGTCATGACGGTGCTCCTCGACGCCCACACCGCCGCGCAGCCCCCCGCCACGCCGCCCACCCCGCTCGACCGGCACCTGGCCGAGCACCGGGCCTGGGCCGGAGAGCACCCGGCCCCGCCCTCGGCCCTCCGCCGCGCCCTCACCTTCTGGACCCGCCTGCACGGCGTGATCTCCCTCGAACTGGCGGGGCACTTCACCGGCATGGGCTTCGACCCCGCCGAGCTCTACACCGCCGAAGCGGAGGCCCTCGCGGCCGGCTGACCGCTGCGGAGGCCCGCCGGATGAAGCCTCGTCAGAACACGTCCCACGCGCGCGGTGCGCGCTCCGCTCGATTGTCAGTGCTGGTCAGGATGATGGTTCCCATGACGGACACCACCTCGCCGCTGCTCTCCCCTGCCGACTACGCCGACGCGGTCGCCACCGCGGTCGCGGCTTCGGCCGCGTACTACACCGACGGCTCCACGCCGCTCGGCGACGACGAGTACGACGCCCTCCTGCGCGCCATCACCGCCTACGAGGACGAGCACCCCACCGAGGTCCTGCCCGACTCCCCCACCGGCAAGGTGGCCGGCGGCGCCGTCCAGGGCGACGTGCCGCACTCGGTGCCGATGCTCTCCCTCGACAACGTCTTCGACGCCCAGGAGCTCACCGACTGGGCCGCCGGCCTGGAGCGCCGCCTCGGCCGCCCGGTGGCCGCCTGGTGCGTGGAGCCCAAGCTCGACGGCCTCGCGATGGCGGCCCGCTACCAGGGCGGCAAGCTGGTCCAGATGCTCACCCGCGGCGACGGCCTGGCCGGTGAGGACATCACCCACGCCGCCGACGCGATCCTCGGCCTGCCCGCCGTCCTCAGCGAGCCGATCGACGTCGAGCTGCGCGGCGAAGTCCTGCTCACCACCGCCCAGTTCGAGGAGGCGAACCGGATCCGCCTCGCCCACGAGGCCCCCGCCTTCGCCCACCCGCGCAGCGGCGCCGCCGGGACGCTCCGCGCCAAGGACCGCCCCTACCGGATCGAGCTCACCTTCTTCGCCTACGACGCCATCGGCCTCGACCTCGGCCTCTCCCACAGCGAGCTGCTCGCCTCCCTGGCCGTGCTCGGCGCCAACACCGCCGCGACCACCGCCGCCGCCCCGCTCCGCTGCGAGACCCTGGACGCCGCCCAGCAGCGCATCGACGAGATCGCCGCGCTGCGCAGCGCCCTCCCCTTCGGCATCGACGGCGTCGTGGTCAAGGCCGACACCGCCGCCGACCGCCACCAGGCCGGCTCCGGCTCCCGCGCCCCGCGCTGGGCGGTGGCCCGCAAGCTCGCCGCCGAGCACAAGGTCACCCGCCTGCTGGAGGTGGAGTGGAACGTCGGCCGCACCGGCATCATCGCCCCGCGCGCCGTCCTGGAGCCGGTGGTCATCGACGGCGTCACCGTCACCTACGCCACCCTCCACAACCCCGCCGACATCACCCGCCGCGACCTGATGATCGGTGACCAGGTCTTCGTCTACCGCGCCGGCGACGTCATCCCCCGCGTCGAGGCCCCGCTCGCCGACCAGCGCACCGGCGCCGAGACCGCGATCGTCTTCCCCACCGCCTGCCCCCGCTGCGGCGACGAGATCGACGCCTCCGAGCAGCGCTGGCGCTGCGTCCGCGGCCGCAACTGCCAGGCCGTCGCCTCGGTCATCTACGCCGCCGGCCGCGACCAGCTCGACATCGAGGGCCTCGGCCACACCCGCGCCGTCCAGCTCGTCGAGTCCGGCCTGGTCACCGACATCGCCGACCTCTTCACCCTGACCCGGGATCAGCTCCTCACGCTGGAGCGGATGGGCGACACCTCCGCCGACAACCTCCTCGCCGCCATCGAGACCGCCCGCAGCCAGCCGCTCAACCGCGTCTTCTGCGCCCTCGGCGTCCGCGGCACCGGCCGCACCATGTCCCGCCGCCTCGCCGCCCACTTCGGCTCGCTCGCCGCCATCCGCGCGGCCGACGCCGACACCCTCGCCCAGGTCCCCGGCATCGGCACCGAGAAGGCCCGCGTCGTCGCCGCCGAACTCCTCGAACTCGCCCCCCTCCTCGACAAGCTGACGGCCCAGAACGTCGGCACCCAGATCACCGAGCCCGTCCTCCCCGCCACCCCCTCCCCGGACTCCCCCACCGCCCCCACCGGCCCCCTCTCCGGCGAAGCCGTCGTCGTCACCGGCTCCATGACCGGCGCCCTCGCCGCCCTCTCCCGCAACGAGATGAACGAACTCATCGAGCGCGCCGGCGGCAAGGCCTCCTCCTCCGTCTCCAAGCGCACCACCCTCCTGGTCGCCGGCGAGAAGGCCGGCTCCAAGCGCACCAAGGCCGAGGAGCTCAACATCCGCATCCTCACCCCCGAGGACTTCGCCACCCTCGTCGCCGCCCACCTCCCCGAGGCCTGACGGTGCACCAGCCCATCGACCACCTCACCGACCTCCTCGGCCCGCCCACCCACCACCCGGCCCCGGTCCCGTGGGAGCTGGCCCCGGCGGCCCACCCGGACCTCCGGTTCCCCTCGGACTACCGCCGGCTGATCGACACCTACGGATCCATCCGCATCCGCGAGGACCTCGGGATCCACGGCCCGTCCCGGAAGAACTACTACGGGGAGGGGTTCGCAGCCGTCATCGCGGCGACCGCCGACGTCGGTGACCAGGTCGAGTACGTCCACGAGGAGCCCAAGTTCCCCGACGAGACGTCCCCGACGCCCCCGTACCCGATGTTCCCCGCCCCGGGCGGCCTGCTCTCCTGGGGCGGGGACACCTTCGGCAACTACTTCTTCTGGCTGACCAACGATCAGGACCCGGACACCTGGCCGGTCGTCGTCTGGTTCCAGGAGATCGAGGTCTGGGACGTCTTCGACGGCGGCCTGGCCGCCTTCCTCTTCTCGCTGCTCACGGGCGAGTACCGCATGGCCGGCGAGATCCTGATGGACCGCGGGCGCCTCTGGCACGCCATCGGCGACTGGAACGGTGACCTGCGCGACGCCTGACCGGCCGTCCCCCGGGTCCAGCGCGGCGACAGCACCGCGGGCCCGCAATCATCCGTCGAGGCCGCCGAGCGCGAGCTCCGCGTAGTGGGGCCAGGTGTGCGCCTGGGCCGCGGGGACGGCGACCCAGTCCTTGAACGGGCGGTGCTTGCCGGAGGGGTCGAAGAGTTCGGCCTCCGGCAGCGCGAGCGCTTCGGCGTGGGCGGCGGTGCCGGCACCGAGCCGGAAGGCCAGCAGGTTGTCCTTGAGGCAGACGAAGGCCTTGCCGTGCGCCTTGAGGGCACGCTTGCCGAACATCGCCCCGGCGATGGCACCGCGCGGGGCGAGGTCGGTGGCGATCTCGTCGAACAGCTCGTCAGCGGTCACGTGCCGACTCCTGGCTCCGTCGGGATGGGAACGGCTGACGCCATCCAACCGGCCGTTCCCGACCGGCGCCAGCCCGGTGAACCGTCCCGGTCACCAGCCCGGACGGAGCGTCAGATGCGGGACTTCCGCACCGAGTGCCAGGCCGCACCGGCCAGCGCCCGCGTCGACCGCATCAGCGACAGGTGCTCGAACTCCCGGTACAGCCGCCAGTTGTGCCCGACCAGGTTCAGCTTGTTGGACGACAGCGACCCCGCCCGCCCGGCCCGGTAGACCGCCAGCGGCTCCCGCAGGCCCCGGGCGGGGCGCCCGTCCCGCATGATCGCCAGCCAGAGCGCGTAGTCCTGCCGCTTCGGCATGTCCGGCATCAGCCGCGTCCCGAGCGCCGCCCGGTCGTACATCGCGGTCAGCGCCCCGATGTGGTCCTGCTGCAGCATCTCCCGGTACGTCACGCGCTCCCGCGCCTCGACGACGCGCCCGTTCGGCACGAAGTCGGCGGCCTCGCCGACGTAGTCCCCGTCCACCTTGTAGTACGAGGTGAACGTCAGCGGGGCATCGCCCTCCGCCGCGAACGCCAGCTGCTTCTCCAGCTTCTCCGGCAGCCACATGTCATCGCTGTCGAGGAACGCCACGTAGTCGCCCTGCGCCCGCGCCAGCGCCAGGTTCCGCGCCTTGGCCGCACCGCCCTGCCCGGGCGCCGCCTCCGGCTTCACCCGCTCGTCCTGGCGCGCCAGCTCCCGCAGCATCTCCATCGACGCGTCCGTGGACGCGTCGTCGGTGACCAGCAGCTCCACGTCGGCGTGGGTCTGCGCCAGCACGGAGCGCACCGACGCCCCCAGCGTGGCCGCCGAGTTGTGAACCGGCATCACCACAGAAACCAGCACCGCAGTCCTCATTACTCAGATCGGAGTCGTCATGGTTGCCCCCGCCACCGCCCGAGACCACGCAGGACTCCCACCGGCCAGGACGTGCACCAGAACCGTACCAAGCCCCTGACCACCACCGACCCACCCCGGGACCCGGTTCACGTCCACCCGGCCGGCCGGACCTCCGCAGGCCAACCGCCACGACCGAACGGGCTCCCCGCCGGACCGGACCCGGCCGACGCCGCAGAGGTCCGCCGGGGAGCGCCGCCCACCCCTACTTCGCGGCAGCCTTCAGCTGGGCCTTGGCCTCCGCCTCGCTCGCCTGCGGCACACCGATCCGCGCCTGCACCGACCCCTGCTGCCGCTCCGGGCAGACCCGCAGGTCCTTCACCGGCGCGGCCAGCACCATGGCCTCCTCCGCGTACGAGAACGCCAGCATCGTGCCGGTGGTGCACGCGGCGTTCGGGGTGTCGGCGACCGGCGGGGAGGCCCACCAGGCGACCGGCTGGAAGAGCGCCGCACCCTTGTGCAGGACCACGCCGTGGGCCTTGTCACCGGCGAAGGTGCCACTCCCGAGCTGAGCGGAGTTCAGCTTCGAGAACACGGGCGCACCGTTCTCGATCCGGACGTCCGGACCGCCGTACACCACGCAGTCCTGGGCGGCAGTGCTGGTGATCTTCAGCACCGCCGTGATCCGCGGGCTCGCACTCGCGTCCAGCGCGATCACCTCCGCCTTGGCGTCGCTCTGCTTCTCCGCGCTGTAGCAGGGCTGCAGATCCGCGGCCGCCTTCCCGCCGTTCGCCGGAGCGCTCTTCGACGCACCCGCCGAGACACCCGCCGACGCACCCGCTGACGCCGCCGGAGCGGACGCCTGAGCACCGCCACCCGCCGTCGGCGACACCGGGGCAACGGGCGTGGACGCGGCCGGAGCGGCGGCGGGCTTGCTGCCGGAACCGCAGGCCGACAACGCGAGGACGGCACACACCAGAGCAGCCGCAGCAGCCGGCTTACGAACGTTCAACGAAAACTCCAAATCACCTGGGTCGACAATCCGATCGGGATACGGAGGCGGAACTGTAACAGCGGCATTCGGCGGAACTCGTCGGCCACAGCTGGAAATTGGGCCGCCAACGTCCCTCCAGGGCACAATCCGCAGCCAATTCCTGCCCATTCGGGAAAACACCACAGACCGCAGGGGCAGGAACTTTCTCTCCATCGACCTCAGACTGCCGGACGCCTACCGATTCGACGTGGACGAACCCTCAGGCAGGCCTCCCGTCCAGCCGGTTGTCGGTTCCACGAAGGCGCAGACCACCGTGCGCCGCGTCCGCAGCGTCACGGTGTTGCCCAACGGCAGGAGGTATTCGATCCCGGCCGAGGCGGGAACCGCCCCGCCCCGTCGCAGGTGGTCGGCCGCCAGTCCCGCGCAGGCCTTGCCCGCCCCGTCCGCCTGGTCGGCCGCGCCGCCGTTCACCGCGTCGCCCAGGTCCGCGAGGGCGAACACCACGCCGTGGTGGAGCTGCGCGCACGGGACAGCCGTCACCTCCCGGGCCAGATGCACCCCGGACGACGGGAGGCCGAAGCAGTCACCGACCTTCAGGTCGTGCCCGCTCACCGTCCGGGCGTGCTGGTCGTCGGACATCCCGGTGCCGAACACGGAGGTTCCGATGATCCCCCAGATCGAGCAGAGCACCAGGCCCGCCACCGCCGCCCAGCGGCCGGTCTGCTTGGTCCGCCGGATCCGCAGCAGTGCCGCGACGCCCAGCAGCAGGCCCAACGGCCAGAGGAAACCGACGAATCCGGGGACCAGCGAGGCGTACGCCAGGAGGCTCCAGCCGGGCCTCGCACCGGGATCGTCCTGCTCGGGGCCGCGCACGAACGCCCTGAACGCCTCGCTCTGCTCGGGCCGTTCCTCCACGCGGTCGGTGTGGTCCGTGTGCGCGGTCGCCGCCTCGACGGCACCGACCTCCTGTGCGTTCCGTCCGTCAGCGGACACGAGAGTCTCCAAGGCAGTCGTGATCGAGCGGCGAGTCGGGCCCGGGAACGACACCTGAATCCGCCTCGCCCGGCAGGCCGCCGCACAGTTGATCACACCCCGGCAGTACAGTCGACGGACTTTCGGCCCGCCGACCCGCGGATCGCCTGCCGCCCGTCACTGTCGCCCACGAGAGAGCAACTGATGCACCCGATAGTCCTGTTCGACCTGGACGGCCTTCTGATCGACTCCGAGCCGATCTGGGACGCGGCGAAGCGTGAGGTGTTCGGCCCGCTCGGCCTGCACCTCACAGCGGAGATGCAGGCGGCGACGCGCGGGCTCCGGCAGAGGGACATGGTGGCCTACTGGTTCGAGCGGGCCGCCCTTCGAGCCGACCCCGACGACGTCGAGCGGCAGATCGTGGCCGCCGTGTGCCGTGGGCTGGAGGGAGTGGCACCGAAAGCCGGTGCCGAAGACGCCGTCGCGGCGTGCGCGCGTGCGTCGAGGGTCATGGCCGTCGTGTCGTCGTCGCCGGAGTCGGTGATCCGGGCCGCGCTCGCGAGCACCGGTCTCGACCGGTTCTTCGATGCCGTGTTCTCGGCCGAGGACGACGAACACGGCAAGCCCCACCCGGGCGCCTATCTCCGCGCAGCCGCCGCCCTCGGTGCGTCACCCGACGAATGTCTCGTGTTCGAGGATTCGCTCAACGGCGTCATCGCCGGCGTGTCGGCCCGGATGACGGTCGTCGCCGTTCCGGAGGCCGCTGATCGCCGCGATCCGCGCTTCGCGATTGCCACGCTGGTACTGGAGTCCCTCGAGGATTTCGAGGCCTCCGCATTCGGCGCGCGCCTGCTCGCCACACCCGCTCCGTGACACCGGACGGCCTGGTCTGTCGAGCCTACTCCCGGCAGTCGCAGGGGAGTTGAAGCCCAAACGCCCCACCCCCGGTCGGGGGTGGGGCGGAGGATCTGCGGGGGCGGCGGTCAGCCGAGGCCGCGGGCGTCCTGCTTGAGGGCGGTGTCCACCGTAAGGGCGGTCGCCACGACCAGGCTGATCAGCGGGTCGGGGAGCGGGCGGTGGACCTGGAGGACGTAGTTGTCGGCCGTGGTGAACATGGTCTTGGCCAGGCCCTCCCAGGTCTTGGTGATCCGGGCGATCTCGGTGTCGGTCTCGTCGACGATGGCGAAGTTCCAGGCGCGCCAGTTCTCGGCCTTGACGGCGCCGATCTTCCGGCCGCCGACCTCCAGCGCGAAGTTGATCTTCCCGATCGCGTTCTGCTGGACGATCTGGCCGATCTCGGTGCCGTCCGGACGCGCCACGATGACACGGGACTTGATGAACTTCGCCGGGCGGGTGAGCAGCAGCACGGGGGTGCCCTGCGCGTCCCGGATCTCCAGCTTGTGGGTCAGGTACTGGTCGATCGAGAAGAGCAGGCGGATGACCTTCCGCAGACCGCTCTGGCCGACCTGGACCACGGAGCCGAGGGTGGCGCCCTGCTGGTCGAAGACCGAGTACTCGTTGGTCAGCTCGATGAGCTTGGCCTTCTGGTTCACCACCAGGACCGGCTCGGAGAAGAGGGTGCCGCCGCCCCCGCCGATCGGGCCGACGCCGGCCTGCTGCTGCACCTGGCGCTGGATCTTGGCGGAGTCACCGGCCGCCGCGGCCGGCTGCCCGGGGATGCCCGGGGTGTTCGTGTTCTGAGACATGGCGGGCAGGTTAGGGCCCCGCGCTTCGCGCACGCCAAGCCGTTTCGAACACCGCCGCCTGGTCCAGACCTCCGAGAACGGCCCCGACCTGCGCTTTCACTTGTCCTGCACGGCAGTTGAACAAGCCTCACACAGGGCCACTGTGGCGGAAGTCACAGCCCGTCAGACGTTTTGCCGCAGGTCCGGCGCCCGTCTCCGTGACCTCCGGCCCTGCGCGGAGTCCCGCCTGATCCCGCGTCACCCCTCGATCGCGCCGACCAGGGATCGGAACGTTCCGAACCAGTATGTGAGACGGTGTTGCCAGTGCCCGACCGGTCCGCCCAGGATCGCCGCATGGCCCCCTACCTCATCACCCGTCGCCACGTGGACCTCCTGCGTGTCACGACCATGATGTGTCGGGCCGTCAGCGTTCGCCGCGCCTGCTGTTGACCCCTGCGCAGGCAGTGAACTGACCCACCGGAACCGCCGCACGGCCGTCGTGGCCCCGCCCGTTCCCGCATCCCCCTCCGCACGCTCCCGCCGTCGCCTCCGGCGCCGTCGTCCTGGTCACGCCCGTCCGAGCAACCGACCGCCCGTCCGCCCGTCCGCCGCCGCAAGCGGCACGGTCGGCGCATCCGGTGCACTCCCGTACCTCTCCGCACGAGGACCCGCCATGCCCGCGCACACCCCAGCCACCCGCCCCGACCCCCTACTGCACTGGTTCCTGCCCACCGGAGGCGACGGCCGCGACCCCGGCGGGGTCACCGCCGTCCAGGGCCGGACCGGGGCGGCCGTCAGCCGGCCCGCCGACATCGGCTACCTGGCCCAGGTGGCGAAGGCGGCCGAACAGGCCGGGTTCACCTCGCTGCTCGCGCCGGTCGGCCTGGGCTGCGTGGATCCCTGGATCCTCGGCGCCGCGCTGACCCAGCACACCAGCACGATCGGCTTCCTGATCGCCTTCCGGGCCGGTTTCACCAGCCCCACCCTGCTGGCCCAACAGGCCGACGCCTTCCGGAGGTTCGCCGGCGGCAGGCTCCGCCTGAACGTGGTCACCGGCGGCGACCCGGCCGAACAGCGAGCCTACGGCGACCAGTTGGCCCACGACGACCGCTACGCCCGCACCGACGAGGTGATGGCGGTACTGCGCGACCTGCTCGACGGCCGGACGGTCGACCACGACGGGGCCCACCTCCGGCTGGAGAACGCCGCCCTCGTGGCGCCCGCCCTCGACCACCCCGTCCCGCTGTACTTCGGCGGCGCCAGCCCGGCGGCCGAGCAGGTCGCCGCCCGCCGCGCGGACGTCCAACTCCTCTGGGGCGAACCACCGTCGGCGCTGCGCGAGCGGATCGAACGCCTGCGGCCGCTGGCCGCCGCGCACGGCCGGCGACTGCGCTACGGCCTGCGACTGCACGTCATCGCCCGCGACACCTCGGCCGAGGCCTGGAGCGAGGCCGGACGGATCCTCTCGGGGCTCGACCCGGACGCCGTGGCGGCCAGTCAGCGCCGCTTCGCCGGCATGGACTCCACCGGCCAGGCCCGGATGACCGCCCTGCACGGCGGCCGGGCCGAGGGCGGGACAGCGGCTCTGGAGGTGTCGCCCAACCTCTGGGCCGGAATCGGCCTGGTCCGCGAGGGCGCCGGCACCGCCCTGGTCGGCTCCCACCGCGAGGTGGCCGAACGCCTCGCTGAGTACTGGGAGTTGGGCATCGACGAGTTCATCCTCTCCGGGTACCCGCACCTGGAGGAGGCCTACCGGGTCGGCGAACAGGTCGCGCCCCTCTTCCGCGACCTGGTCCGGACCCGGGCGGCCCGACCGTGACACCGAAGCCGGCACGAGGGCTCAAGCCCACGCCGAAGACCACTGCGCTGCGCTGGATCGCGCTCCGTGCGCTGGCCCTGGCCACCCTGCTCGCCACCTGGCAGGCGGTGGTCACGCTCGAGGTCTGGCCCCCGGTCCTGGTCCCCTCTCCCGGGGCGGTCTGGCACCAGTTCGTGGTCACCTCCACCGTGCACGACGGCGCCCGCGGCTACGGCGGCCACCTGCTGATCGAGCACCTGGCCGTGAGCCTGCGCCGGATCGGCCTGGGCACCGGCTACGCCGTGCTGTTCGGGATTCCGCTCGGCCTGGCCATCGGTCTGGTCCGCCCGCTCGCCGTGGTGCTCGAACCGGCGGTCACCTTCCTGCGCACCCTGCCACCGCTGGCCTACCTGAGCCTGCTGGTGATCTGGTTCGGCATCGACGAGCAGCCCAAGGTCTGGCTGCTGCTGATCGCCGCCCTCCCCCCGGTCGCGGCCGCCACCGCCGCCGCGGTCCGCGGCG
Source organism: Kitasatospora sp. NPDC004289 (assembly GCF_053602875.1). Taxonomy (NCBI): domain Bacteria; kingdom Bacillati; phylum Actinomycetota; class Actinomycetes; order Kitasatosporales; family Streptomycetaceae; genus Kitasatospora; species Kitasatospora sp. NPDC004289. The sequence continues at coordinate 95,106 of NZ_JBSGEL010000011.1, forward strand.
TCCCGCGCGATCTGGTCGAGGCGGCACGGGCGTTGGGATCGGGGCGCGCCTCGCTGCTCAGCGGTGTGATGCTGCCGGCCGCGCTGCCGGAGATCCTCACCGGCGTGCGGATCGCGGTCGGCATCGCCTACACCTCGGTGGTCGCGGCCGAGACCGTCAACGGCGTCCCGGGCATCGGCGGCATGATCCGCGACGCCCAGCGCTACAACGCCACCGCCGTCGTCATCGTCGGGATCATCACCATCGGCCTGTCCGGCCTGGCGCTGGACGGCCTGCTGAAGGCCGCCGAGCGCGCCCTGGTGCCATGGCGCGGCCGGGCCTGAGAACAGCCGACTCCGCCACCAACCGTCACCGTTCAAGGAGAACAACCATGCCCTCCCGCCGCCTCGTCCTGCTCGCCGCCACCACCGCCGTCACCCTGCTGGCCACCTCCGCCTGCGGGCTCGGCGGTGACGACTCCGGCGGCAGCGGCGGGAAGGGCAGAACGGTGGTCCGGATCGCCTACCAGGACATCCCCAACGCCGACCTCGTGGTGAAGGACAGGCGCCTGCTGGAGCAGGCGCTGCCCGACGCCGAGGTCAAGTGGGTCAAGTTCAGCTCCGGCGGGGACGTCAACACAGCCGTCATAGCCGGCGCCGTCGACCTGGGCCTGGCCGGGTCCAGCCCGGTCACCAAGGGTCTGTCCGCGCCGCTGAACATCCCCTACAAGGTGCTCTGGATCCACGACCTGATCGGCGCCAACGAGGCCCTGGTCGCCCGCGGCGGGGTCACCGACGTCAGGCAGCTGGCCGGGAAGAAGGTGGCCACCCCGTTCGGCTCCACCGCGCACTACTCCCTGCTGGCCGCGCTCAAGGCCGCGGGGGTGGACCCGGCCCAGGTGCAGACCGTCGACCTCCAGCCGCAGGACGTCCAGGCCGCCTGGACCCGCGGCGACATCGACGCCGCGTACGTCTGGACCCCGGTGCTCACCGAGCTGGAGAAGACCGGCAAGGTCCTGATCACCAGTCAGCAGCTGGCCGAGCAGGGCAAGCCCACCGCCGACCTCGGGGTGGTGACCGACTCCTTCGCGGCCGCGCACCCCGAGGTGGTCACCGCCTGGGTCAAGGCGCAGGACCAGGCCGTGAAGCTGGCGAAGGGCGATCCGGCGGCCGCCGCCGAGTCGATCGGACGGCAGCTCGACATCCCCGCCGCGCAGGCCAAGGCCGAACTCGGGCAGCTGGTCCTGCTCACCGCCGCCGAGCAGGCCGGCCCGGAGTACCTCGGCAAGCCCGGCGCGCCGGGCAGGCTGGCGGCCAACCTGCGCGACGCCGCAGAGTTCCTGAAGACCCAGCAGAAGATCGACGCCGTCCCGGACGCCTCGGTCTTCGCCAGGGGCCTGGCAGTGGAGGAGCTGGCCCGTGCCAACGGCTGAACTCCCCTCGCCGCACGCCGCACCGGCCACGGACGTGCCCGCGATCGACCTGCACGCGGTCGGCGTCCGTTACGGGCCCGCACGCTCACCGGTCACCGCCGTCCAGGACGTCTCGCTCACAGTGGCGGAGGGCGAGTTCGTGGTGCTGGTCGGCCCGTCCGGCTGCGGGAAGACCACCCTGCTGCGGGTGGTCGCCGGATTCGAACGGGCGACCACCGGAACGGCCCTGGTCCGGGGCACGGACCCCGCACCCGGCCGGGGCACCGGGCTGGTCTTCCAGCAGCCGCGGCTCTTCCCCTGGCGCACCGTCGGCGGCAACCTCTCCTTCGCCCTGGCCCGCCACGGGCTGCCGCGGGGCCTGCGGGCGTCCCGTACCGAGGAGTTGCTCGATCTGGTCGGCCTGCCCGGGTTCGAAGGGCGCCGCACCTGGGAGCTCTCCGGCGGCCAGCAACAGCGGGTGGCGATCGCCCGCGCGCTGGCCGGGGAGCCCCGGCTCCTGCTGCTGGACGAGCCGTTCGCCGCACTGGACGCGATCACCAGGGAGCGGCTCCAGGAGGAGCTGCGCACCCTGGCCGACCGCACCGGCACCACCGTGCTCTTCGTGACCCACTCGGCGGAGGAGGCGGTGCTGCTCGGCTCCCGGGTCCTGGTGATGGCCGCCGACCCGGGCCGGGTGGCGGCCCAGGTGTCGATCGGCCTGGAACGCGGCGAGCACACGGACGTGGCGGCCCTGCGCGGCACCGCCGAGTTCGCCCGCCTGCGAGCCGAGCTCACCCGTGCCCTGCTCACCGCCTCCGGCGGGGGCGGCGGCTCCGAGGGGGAAGCGGTGTCCTGAGAGCGGCAGACCTCCGTCTGCCCGGTGCCGTCGTCAACGGCCCCGCTGCCCGGGCAGGCCCGCCGAACCGCCGGCCCGGAAGCCGTCCGTGCTCAGCCCGTCGACTCCTCCAGCACGGCCTTGGCCGCGTTGTGCCCGGGGATGCCGCTGACACCGCCGCCGCGGACCGCGCCCGCCCCGCAGAGCAGCACGTTGGCGTGCGCGGTCGCCACGCCCCAGCGGGCGGCGGCGCCACCGGAGTTCTCCTCCCCGTCGGCCGCGAAGGGGAGGGCGAGGTCGCGGTGGAAGATGTGGCCGCCCGGGAGGCCGATCTCGCGCTCCAGGTCGAGCGGGGTCTTCGCCTCCACGCACGGGCGCCCGTCCGCGTCCAGGGCCAGGCAGTCGGCGATCGGTTCGGCCAGCACCGCGTCGAGTTCCGCCAGGCCAGCCGCCAGGGCGCGCTCCTTCGCCGCCGGGTCGGTGAACAGCCGTGCGGGCATGTGGAGTCCGAACAGGGTGAGGGTCTGGAGGCCCTGCCCGAGCGCCTCGGGCCCGAGGATCGACGGGTCGGTGAGGGTGTGGCAGTAGATCTCGGAGGGCGGCGCGGAGGGGATCCGTCCCGCGGCCGCCTCGGTGTAGGCGGTGGCCAACTGCCGGTAGCCCTCGGCGATGTGGAAGGTGCCCGCGAAGGCGTCGCGCGGGTCGGCGGCGGCGTCGCGCAGTCGCGGCAGGCGGCGCAGCACCATGTTGACCTTGAGCTGGGCGCCCTCCGGCCCCGGCCCGGGGCCCGGCTCCTGCCCGAGCAGGCGCTCCAGCACGGCGGGGGCGGCGTTCACCAGCACCCGCCGGCCCACCGCCAGGCCCTCGCCGTCCCGGTGACGGTACGTCACCTCGGCCTCGCCGACGCCGTCGGTGGCCACGGCGGTGACCTCGCAGCCGGTCCGGATCTCCGCTCCGGCCGCCAGCGCCGCCTCGGCCAGCGCGGACGTCACCGCCCCCATGCCGCCGGCCGGGACGTCCCAGTCGCCGGTGCCGTTGCCGATCACGTGGTAGAGGAAGCAGGTGTTCTGCCGCAGGGAGGGGTCGTGGGCGTGGGTGAAGGTGCCGATCAGCGCGTCCGTGAGGACGACCCCGCGCACCGTGTCGTCGGCGAAGGTCCGCTCGACCACCTCGCCCAACGGCCGCTCGACGAACGCCTCCCAGGCGGCGTCGTCACCGACCAGCCCGCGCAGCGCCGCCTTCGACGGCAGCGGCTCGGTGAGCGTCGGGAACACCCGCTGCGCGAGCCGCGCCGTGGTGCCGTAGAACTCCTGCCAGGCCCGCCACTCCCGTTCGTCGCCGGTCAGGGAGCGGAACGACTCCCGGGTGCGCTCGGCGTCGGCGGCGTCCACCAGCAGCCCGGTCGGCTTGCCGTCCCGGACGACGGGCGTGTACGAGGAGATCCGGCGGCGGCGCAGGTCCAGCTTCAGCCCGAGCTCGCGCACCACGCGGTGCGGCAGCAGGCTCACCAGGTACGAGTACCGCGACAGCCGCGCGTCCACCCCTGCGAAGGCCCGGGCCGACACGGCGGCCCCGCCCACGTGCGGCAGGCGTTCCAGCACCAGCACCCGCTGCCCGGCCCGTGCCAGGTACGCCGCCGCGACCAACCCGTTGTGCCCGCCACCGACGATCACGACGTCGTGCCGGGAGGACGATTCCGTGTTCACGGGGCCACGCTACGCCGACGGGCCGCCCCGGGGAACCACGCGACACCCCGGACGGGTCGGTCGCCACGGCGGCCGCGGGGTGGCACCCTGGGTGCCATGCCCGGATACTTCGCTGACGTACCGATCCGCCAACTCCCCACCGAGGACGGTCACCTGAGCTACCGTGAGGCCGGTTCCGGCCCGCCGCTGGTCTTCCTGCACGGTGGGTTCCTCGACCACCGCCTGTGGGAGGAGCAGTTCCGGCACTTCGCGCCGACCCACCGGGTGATCGCCTTCGACGCCCGGGGGCACGGCACCTCCTCCAACGCCACCCGCCCCTACCGCCCGGTGGACGACCTCGCCGCGCTGGTGAACGGACTGGACACCGGCCCCGCCGTGCTGGTCGGGCTCTCGATGGGTGCGGCGACGGCGGTCGACTGCGCGCTGGAGTACCCGGAGCTGACCCGCGCGCTGGTGGTCAGCGGCGCGGGCACCAGTGAGCCGGAGTTCGAACACCCGTGGAACCTGGCCGTGTTCGCCGATCTGGCGGAGGCCATGGCGGCCGCCGACCCGGACGCCACCGCCGACGTGCTGCTGCGCTTCGCCGCCGGCCCGGAACGCGAGCCGTCCGAGGTCGACCCCACCGCCATGGCCCTGCTGCGGACCATGACCCTGGACACCATCGCCAAGCACACCCTCGACGAGCCCGACCACCGCCTCCCCGTCACCGACACCTGGCAGCGCGCCACCGGCCTCGCCCTCCCCTCCCTGGCGATCAACGGCGCCGTCGACGGCCCGGACAACCTCGCCATGGCCGCCCGGCTGATGGCGGGCATCCCCGGCGGACGCACCGTCAGCATCCCGAACGCCGCCCACTACCCGAACCTGGAGCAGCCCGCCCGCTTCAACGCCGAACTGGCCGCCTTCCTGGGGTAGGGGTCGCCGACTCGACGGCGCTCGCCGGGACGGCCCGGGACGGACCTCGCCGGAGGGCCGTCCCCACCCGTCGGGTGCCATCCCCTTCTGCCGACCCGGCCTCGTCAGCCGTCACCCACCAGCCATCACGCACCAGCCGTCAGCCGTCTCCCGTCAGCCGTCTCCCGTCAGCCGGGTGAGGCGGCCGGCCGCCTGGGAGGCCATGGTGCGGGCCAGTTCGAGCGCCTCGGCGGCCGAGAGCACGCCGGAGTCGGCGGCGAAGGAGGCGGCGTAGTGGTGGGTGACGGTCGCGACCGCCGCGCTGACCAGGTCACGGGCGGCGGCCAGGGCCTCGATGTCCGGGGCCCGTTCGTCCGGCCCGGCGGCCCGGCTGAGGTCGGCGACCAGCAGCCCGAGCCGCAGCACCAGCAGCAGCCGCTCAGCGTCCGGCGCCTGCGGCAGCGCGTCGGCGACCACCTCGCCCCGGACCGGCCCGTACGCGCTGCGCAGCGCCGCGGTGTCGGCGCCCGAACGCCGCGCGTCCAGCTCGGCGCGGACCAGGTGCGCCTCCGCCGCGCCGAGCAGCGCGGTGGCGAGCATCACCGCCCGCGTCACCTCGTCGGTGACCCGGTCCGGCTGCCAGCCGACTCCCAGCACCGTGAGGGCCTCACTCAACTGCTCGGCGTGGTCCGCCTCGCGCTCTCCCACCCCTCACTCCCTTCCCTCGGCTCACCACCAGCCTGCCCCGTACGGTCGCCCGCATGCGGCCGGTTCACCTGACCGGGCCATCGGGCCGCGCGGGGAGGCCGTGCACTACGGTGTTGATCATCAAGCTGTGTGCGTCACACGACGATGGGGGCTCCTGTGAACATATCTGACGATTCGTCATCCTCGGTGGTCCGTCCCGAGGACCTCGTGCGGCTGCTGGCCGCAGCGGCGGACCTGGCCCCGGCGGGCCTGGGGGACTTCACCGAGATGGCCGCCGCGTCGTCCGACGAGGACCCGCCGCCGATGACCGGCCCGACGCCGGAGCTCACGGCCGTGCTGAACCGGGCGTTCGGCGACAAGGCGGCACGGGAGGTCAGGACCTCGTTCGTCAACGCCGACGCGTCGGTCGTCGTGGACGTGGGCGTCTCGGAGCGGGTGGCGGGAGCCGCCGTCTCCTGGATGGCGGACATGCGGCGGGTGTACACCGACTGCACCAACTGGACGATGAGCTTCGGTGACCAGGAGTTCGCCGTGCGGCTGGTCGACCCCGAGGCGGACCCCTGCGAGCCGCTCTCGGTGGAGCAGCGCTTCGGCGACGAGGCGCTGATGCGCACGATGCTCGCCGGTGACGCCCCGCAGGCCCGGATCACCACCCTGCTGGTGCGCGACGGCGACCGGGCGCTGGAACTGACCTTCCGCAGCCTGGTGACGGAGACCGGGGACCCGACGGAGGCCCTGCTGGGCACGGCGGTGGAGCGGTTCCTCGCCCTGGCCCCGGCCAAGTTCCTCGGCTCGCCCACCAGCTGAGCCGCACGCGCGCCCGGTCCGCACGCCCGGTCCGCACGCCCGGCTCGCGGGGCGGCCGCCGGGCCGGGCTAGGCTTCGCCCCTGACTGACTGTTGATCAAGGGGGAGCGCATGTCGGACCGGCTTGCGGTGGTGTCGGGCGGCGGGACGGGGATCGGGAAGGCGATCGCCCGGGAGCTGGCGGAGGCCGGGCACCGGGTGGTGGTGATCGGCCGCCGGGCCGAGGTGCTGGCGGCGGCGGCCGAGGAGATCGGCGGCGACCACGTCGTCCCGGTCGCCGCCGACCTGACCGACCCCGTCCAGGTGGGCCGGGCGGCCGAGCGGATCGCCGAACTCGGGCCCGTGGACGTGCTGGTGAACAACGCCGGCGCCATCATCACCCGCCCCGCCGACGACTCGCTCGCCGCGCTCGCCGCGTCCTGGCGGCACGACCTGGACACCAACCTGCTGACCACCGTGCTGCTCACCACCGCACTGACGGCACAGTTCCGCCGTCCCGGGGCCCGGCTGGTGATGATCAGTTCGGCGGCCGCCCAGCGCGGCGGCGCCGGCCCGCACTCGGCGGGCTCCTACGCCGCCGCCAAGGCGGCCGTGCACGGCTGGGCGCTCGGCCTGGCCCGCCAACTCGGCCCCGAGGGCATCACGGTGAACGTGCTGGCCCCCGGCTACATCGCCGACACCGAGATCTTCGGCGAGCAGTGGAGCCCGGAGTTCCACGCCGCCAAGGTCGCCGACACCCTGGTCGGCCGGGCTGGCACCCCGGAGGACGTGGCGGCCGCCGTCGCCTACCTCGCCTCCCCCGCCGCCGGCTACCTCACCGGCCAGATCATCGGCCTCAACGGTGGCGCGGTGCTGGGCCGTTGACCGGCCGTCACCCGGACCGCGACCGCGACCGCAGCCCGTACCCCACGGACCTCGGGATCGCGCTGCTCGTCCAGGCCCTGGTCGCGATCCCGTTCCTGGCCCCGGGCACCGCGGACCTCAGCCTGCTCGGCTTCCTGCTCACCAGCGGCGCCGTCTGGGCCCTGGTGTGGCGGCGCCGGTGGCCGTTCGCGGTGCTGCTGTTCGTCGCCGTGGTCGGGACGACGGCGGTGCTGTACAAGCGGCCGGGGCAGCCGTTCCCGTACGCGGCGTTCGTCGCGATGTACAGCGCCTTCGCGTACGGCTCGCGCCACCGCCGCCTGGCGCTGACCGGGATCGCGGTGGTGGCCGTGCCGGTGGTGCTCCTGGTGGAGGCCCTGAAGCACCATCAGGTCCAGGACGCCGCCTTCTACCTGATGTCCTTCGCCGCTGCCGCCGCCTCCGGCACCGCCGCCCGGGTGCGGCGGGACCACCTGCGCCGCGTCGAGGCCGAACGCGACCTGGAGGCGGCCCGCGCCGAGGCCGAGGCCCGGCGGGCGACCGCCGAGGCGCAGCGGGCGACGGCGGAGGCCCGGCGGGCGACCGCCGAGGCCGAGCGGGCAGCGGCGGAGGAGCGGGCCAGGATCGCCCGCGAGATGCACGACGTGCTGGCCCACGCCGTCGTCCTGATGACCGTTCAGGCGGAGGCGGGCCCGCTGATGGTCGAGCACGCCCCGCACCGGGCTCTCGCCGCCTTCGAGGCGATCGCCGACGCGGGCCGCGACGCCACCGTCCAGCTGCAGCGCATCCTCACCGCGCTCGGCACCGAGGAGGACGACCCCGCTCCGCGCGCCCCGCAGCCCACCCTCGCGGAGCTGCCCGCCCTGGTGGACGGCGTGCGCCGGACCGGCCTGGCCGTGTCCCACGACGTGTCCGGTGAACCCCGGCGCCTGCCGCCCGATGTCCAGCTGGCGGTCTACCGCGCCGTCCAGGAGGGCCTGACCAATGCCGTCCGCCACGCCCGGGCCGCCTCCGTGGCCGTCCGACTCCACTGGCAGGAGGGCGAATTGACCGTCACCGTGACCGACGACGGACCCGGCCCGGCCACCGCTCCCACCACCGCCCCGACCACAGGCGGCGGCCGGGGCCTGGCCGGGCTGCGCCGACGCGCCGCCGGCTGCGGCGGCACCGCCACGGCCGGGCCCCGCGCCGACGGGCTGCCCGGCTTCGAGCTCGTCCTCCGTCTCCCCCTGCCCACCGGAGGTCCGCGGTGACGATCCGGGTGGTGGTCGCGGACGACCAGGAGCTGGTGCGCAGCGGCTTCGTGATGATGCTCGACGTGCAGCCCGACATCGAGGTGGTGGGCGAGGCAGCCGACGGCGCCGAGGCGCTCGCGCTGGTGCGGTCGCTGCGGCCGGACGTGCTGGTGCTGGACATCCGCATGCCCGGAACGGACGGCATCGAGGTGGCGAAGGCGCTGGCCGCCGAGGGTTCCCGGTGCCGGGTGCTGGTGCTCACCACCTTCGACGCGGACGAGTACGTCTACGACGCGCTCTACGCCGGGGCCGGTGGCTTCCTGCTGAAGACGGTGCGGCGGGACGACTTCGTCCACGCCGTCCGGGTGGTCGCGGCGGGCGAGGCGCTGCTGTCGCCCTCGGTCACCCGCCGCCTGATCGCCGACTACACCCGCCGGATCCCCCGCGCGCCCCTCCCCCGCACCTCCCCGTCCGACGGCGGCGCGCGGCTCGGCGCCCTCACCGCCCGCGAGCGCGAGACCCTGCGCTGCCTGGCCCGGGGCCTCTCCAACGCGGAGATCGCGGCGCTCCTGGTGGTCACCGAACACACCGTCAAGACGCACGTCAGCCGCATCCTGACCAAGCTCGGGCTGCGCGACCGCGCCCAGGCCGCGATCCTCGCCTACGAGTGCGGCCTGGTGGTCCCCGGGGCGGACACCTGAGCCCTCGTCACTCGTGGGAGTGACACCACGGACCACTCCGCAGCGCGATTCGCCCGGCCTCCCCCGCGAAGGACCATGGCGGAGCAGACGGCCGCTCCCGGCCGCCCGACCCGCTGGAGACCTCCGTGCGAACCGCCGTACTCACCACCGCAGTCGCCCTCGCCCTGGCCCTCACCCCGGTCCTCACCCCGGCGGCCGCCGTCGCCGCCCCGCAGGACACCCGGGGGAGCCTGGTCTCCGCCGAGGCGCTGACCTCCCTCTCCCGGGAGGCCACCGCCGACTACCTCGTCCGCCACGGCTACCCGTCCGCCGCTCCCACCACGGGCACCGACACCTACCGGCTCGTCTACCGCACCGTCACCCCGGACGGGCGGCCGACCACCGCCTCGGGTCTGCTCGCGCTCCCGCAGGACGGACCCCGCCGCCTGCGCCCGGTGGTCTTCGAGCACGGCACCATGACCGGCCGCGCCGACGCCCCCTCCACCGGTCCGGACGCGCGCGGCGAGAGCCTGCTCTTCGCGGGCGCCGGCTACGCGGCCGCCGCCCCGGACTACCTGGGCCTGGGCACCGGCCCCGGTCTCCACCCGTACGCCGACACGGCCTCGGAGACCACCGCCTCGCTCGATCTGCTGCGCGCCGCCCGCGCGTTCACCGCCGGGCGCGGCCACCGGCTCGACCCCCGCGTCCTGGTGACCGGCTTCTCGCAGGGCGGCCCGGCCGCGATGGCCCTCGGCCGCGCCCTCCAGGACGGGGCCGACCGGCACTTCCGGCTCGGCGCGCTCGCGCCGATCAGCGGTCCCTACGACGCCGAGCACGCCGAGATGCCCGCCGGCTTCGACGGCACCCTCGACCCGATGAGTGCCACCTACTACTTCGCCTACTGGCTGGTGGCGATGAACCGGCTCCACCCGATCTACGCGGATCCGGCCGAGGTCTTCCGCCCGCCCTACGCGGCCACCGTGGAAGGCCTGTTCGACGGCACCCACGGCAGCGCCGAGGTGGCCGGGGCACTGCCCGCCACCCCGGCCGAGCTGCTCACCCCGGAATTCACCGCGCGAGCCGCCCACCCCACCGGCGCCCTGCTCGACGCCCTGCGCGCCCAGGACTCCACCTGTGACTGGGCGCCCGCCGTCCCGGTCCGCCTCTACGCGGCGAGCGGCGACCGGGACGTGACGATCCTGAACGCCCGCCACTGCGCGGAGCGGTTGGCCTCCCACGGGACGGAGGCCCCGCTGCTGGACCTCGGCCCGATCGGCCACTCGCCGTCCAAGAAGGCGGCCCTCCCGCAGATCCTCAGCTGGTTCGGGCAGGTGCTCCCCGCCTGACCTCCGGCGCCGCCGCCGCGCCTTCCGGCACCCCCGCGCCCGCCGCGACCGCCGCGCCCGGCCGCAGGGCACGGCGGGCGGCCCTGCGGTCGAGCAGTCGGTTCACGCCGAGGACGACCACCGCGGCGTAGGTCCAGCCGACCAGGATGTCGATCACGAAGTGCTCGCCGCCGTACACCAGCGTGAAGGCCATCGCCGCGGGGTACGCGGCGAGCAGCACCCGGACCCGCCGGCTCGCGACCGGCCAGAAGAACAGCGCGATCATCATCGGGTACGCGGCGTGCAGCGAGGGCATCGCCGCCACGTCGTTGGCGAACCGGCTGCCGCCCTCGAACACCGAGGCGGCGCGCGGCAGTCCGCTCTGGTTGAGCACGTCGGCCACGATCCTGGTCACCTCGGGCAGGGCGCCCTGCTCCCCGGCCATCCACGGCGGCACGGCCGGGTAGAGCACATAGGTGAGGAAGGCCGCGTAGGTCAGGGCGAGGTAGCAGGCGAGCAGCCGCCGGAAGCGGGCGTGGTCGCGCCGCCAGAGCACGGCCAGCAGGACGAAGACCACGAAGAAGTGCGACATGTAGACGGTGACGGCGGCGTAGTCGTACACGTGGGCGGTGCCGGGGGTGTAGAGGGCGTGCTGCAGACGCACCGTCAGGGTCTGGCCGAGGCCGAGGGCGGTGTCGAAGTCCAGCTGCGGCCGGAGGTGGGGCGCCCAGGGGGTGTGCGCGCCGAAGCCGCGCAGCAGCGAGTACGTCAGCACGGCGGCCATCACCGGCACCCAGTCCCGCAGTACCAGCAGCGCCCGGCGCCATCCGTGGCCGCTGTGCACGGCGGCGGCCAGCAGCGCGCCGATCAGCCAGAGGAAGACCAGGTCCTCGGTGTAGGGCAGGCCGTTCACCCACGTCCAGCGCGCGAGCGCGACCAGGTAGACCGGCCAGGCGGCCCGGCGGACGACCGGCCACCAGCCGGCCGAGCGAGCGGAGAGCTGCTGTTGGGCCACGGGCGTGTCCCTTCGTGTAGGTACGGGGTCACCGAGCCTGGCACGCGATCATGAGGGGTAGCTGAACGGGACCCTCCGGCCTCCTCGGGAACGTACAGGAACCATTCCGCTCCGTCCCTGACGATCAGTCAATTCACCTTCACCACACGGGAATCGACTTGATCTGACCCCTCCGGTGCGGTTGGGTCGGGGCATGATTGTCGAATACATCCGGTACCGGGTCACCGAAGGCCGCCGCACCGCCTGCGAGGAGGCGTACGCCCGCGCCGCGGGCTCGCTGCGAGCGGCGGAGCAGTGCGTGGACTACGAGCTCTCCCGCTGCGCCGAGGAGCCCGACGCCTACGTCCTGCGGATCCGTTGGACCTCCGCCGAGGACCACCTCCGGGGCTTCCGCACCGGCCCGGAGTTCGCCGCCTTCCTGGCCGAGATCGGGCCCTACGTGCGGGACATCGAGGAGATGCGGCACTACGAGGTCACCGAGGTGGCCGGCCGGGGCGGGTCGGCCCCGACCCTGTACGAGTGGGCGGGCGGGGCGGGTGCCTTCGAGCGGCTGTTCACCCGCTTCTACGAGCACGTCGGCAAGGACGAGGTGCTGGCGCCGGTGTTCGCCGGGATGGACCCGCACCACGCCGAGCACGTCGCGGCCTGGCTGGGCGAGGTGTTCGGCGGCCCGGCCCGGTACAGCACGGAGCACGGCGGCCACCGGCACATGGCCTCCCGCCACCTGGGCCGGGGCGTGACCGAGCAGCAGCGCCGCCGCTGGGTGGCCCTGCTGCTGGAGACCGCCGACGAGGTCGACCTGCCCGCCGACCCGGAGTTCCGCGGGGTGCTCGCGTACTACCTGGAGTGGGGCACCCGGATGGCCGTGATCTACTCCGGCCTCAACCCGCCGCCGCTGCCCGAGACCCCGATGCCGCGCTGGGACTGGGGCATCACCCCGCCGTACCGGCCGTGACACGAGCCGCGGCCGAGGGGTGAGACGCCCCGTTCCGCGCCGGGCGCGCTCTGTGTAATGTCACATGCCATGAAACCCTCCTTCGGTGCCGCCCTCCTGGTGGCGGGCGCTCTGCTGTCCACCCTCTCCGCCTCCCCGGCCCAGGCCCTGGACGGCGGCTGCACCGTCACCGCACCAGCCCAACGAGGCGTGGAGGAACGGCGGTTGACCGATCCGCGCAGCGCCGACCTGGTGACCCGGGGCGGCCTCGGCAGCTTCACCGCACGGTTCCCCGCCGCGCTGTGCTCCACCCGGAACGCCCACGAGGCCGAGGAGTTGGCCGACTCCTGGGGCGTCGCCCTCTGGCAGTCGGCGGTCAACCGCGCCCAGGGGCGGCGCCCCGGTGGCGACCTGGCGCCCGGGGACGACCGGCCGCTGTACTGGGCGCGGCTCGCCATGGTGGACCAACTGAACGGCTGGAAGCCGCAGTTCGCGGTGGACGCCGCCGCACTCCGGGCCCGCTTCGAGGACGCCTCGCGCGGCCTGAAGGAGAACGACTTCAGCCCCGCCCCCGGCCTGAAGCGCATCTTCGTCAGCGGATTCGACCCCTTCGGCCTGGACGGCGACCTGCGCACCGCCAACCCCTCCGGCTCGGCCGCGCTCACCCTCAACGGACGCCGCGTCACCCTGGACGACGGCTCCGCCGCCGAGATCCGCGCCGTGGTGCTGCCGGTCCGCTACGGCGACTTCGACCGCGGCATCGTGGAGCGGGCCTACGGCCCCCGGCTGGTGACGGGTCCGCGCTCGGCCGACCGCATCACCTCGATCAGCCAGGGCTACCCGGGCCTGTTCACCGTGGAGGAGTGGGCCGGCCGGGCCCGCTCCGCCGACCCGTACCCGGACAACACCGGCGCGCTCTCCGGCGGGACGTACCAGAACCCGGTGGTGGCACCGGGCATGGGCCCGGGCCCGGAGTTCATCCGCACCACCCTCCCCGGCGCCGCCCTGGAGCAGGCCGCCCAGACCCCGTACCCCGTGCTGGTCAACCCCGAGGTCACCGAGATACCGGCCGGCGGGACCCAGCCGGTGGACCGCGAGGACGGCCCCACCCCGGGCTCGCGCGCCGTGGCCGGCGGGGGCGGCGGCTACCTCTCCAACGAGGTCGCCTACCGCAGCAACCGCCTGCGCCAGGAGCTCCGCCCCACCCTGCCCGGCGGCCACCTGCACACCCCCGTGCTGACCGGCCTGCCCGCCGACCGCACCCAGCTGACCGGCCCGGCCTTCGAGCAGAACGAGGCCGCCATCACCGCCGAGGTCCTGGTCCTGCTCAAGGCGGGCTGGCGGCAGGGCGGCTGACGGGCCGTCCGGCCGGGCGGGGTATCGGCCGGTGAGGTGAAAAAGTAGTACGGGAGGGCGAGGCGCCCCGGCCCCGGCCGGAGGGCGGGTGAACCTGAGGAATCCTGCGGCCCCCGCGCCGTGTCCCCAGGTCTGGAGCCCGCCATGAGACGAAGCCTCGCCCTCCCAGCCGTCCTGCTCACCGCCGCCCTCGGCCTCGCCACCGCGCCCGCCGCCCACGCGGCGCCGGGCGACAACGGCGACGTGAAGATCCACAAGACCACCACGCCGACCCTCGACCAGAACACCGAGCCGAAGGTCTGCAAGTTCTACGTCGCCGCGCTCAACTTCGACGTCATCCAGCTGGTCAGCTACACCCTCACCCAGCAACCGCCCACCGGGAACGCCCAGGTGGCGGCCGGTCAGGTGGTGCTGGCCGGCGGTAACGGACGCTCGCAGGACTACACCCTGCCGGAGGGCCACTACAAGCTCGAGTGGACCTTCGCCGGGGAGAACGGCAAGGCCAAGCAGAAGGTCTTCACGGTGGACTGCTCGCCCGTGGACACCGACCTGCCCATCAGCGGCGTCCCGGGCGGTGGCAAGCCCAGCGCGACGCCGACCGGCGCCGGCGGCTCGGGCACCGGCTCCGACGGGCTCCCCGTCGGCGGCGTGGACGCGGGCGGCGGCGGCAGCTCCGGCGGGCCCAACCCGGCCGAGATCGCCGGAGGTTCGGCCCTGCTGATCGGTGCCGCCGCCGTCAGCGTGCGGTACCTGCGGCGCCGCGCCGCACGCCATGCGGAGCACTGAGCGGCGGAGCACCGAGTTGCCGAGCACTGAGCGCTCCCCCGTCCGCTGCGGCCCCGGTGTCCTCACCGCCGGGGCCGTGGCGGTGGCAGTGCTGATCGGCGGCTGGCTGGTGCACGACGGCTCGGCCACCGCCGGACCGCCCCAGCCCGCGCCCGTCGCGGCCGAGGCCGCGCCCTCCCCCACCGTCACCCTCCCCGCCTACGCGCCCGCGCTGGCGCCCTCCCCGCCGAGCCGGATCCGGATCCCCTCGATCAAGGTGGACGCCCCCGTCTCCGGCGTCGGCCTGGACGCCGCCGGCCATCTGACGTCCCCTCCGATGGCCGAGCGCAACCTGGCCGGCTGGTACCGCGACGCCGCCGCCCCGGGCGCGAACGGCACCGCCGTGGTCCTCGGCCACGTCGACAACCGCACCGGCCCCACCGTCTTCCACCGCCTGGGCCTGCTCCGCCGCGGCGACACCGTCGAGATCACCCGCCAGGACCACCGCACCGCCGTCTTCACCGTCACCGACGTCCGCACCCACCCCAAGTCCGCCTTCCCCACCGAGGCCGTCTACGCCTCCACCGGCCGTCCCGAACTCCGGGTCCTCACCTGCGGCGGCCACTTCGACCGCAAGAACGGCGGCTACGACTCCAACGTCGTGGTCTCCGCCCGCCTCACGTCCACGCGCTGACCCCCACCCGCCGACCGCCAACTCCCCGATCCCGCACGGGTGATCCGCCGGGAAGGGGGTAGGCGCGGACCGGAGCGCCGGGCCGACGGGGTACGGCGCCGTCCGGAAGGAGAGCAACGGTGGGCATCGGTGGCTGCATCCTCCTGTTCGCGGCAGGAGCCATCCTGACGTTCGGTGTGGACTGGGAACTCTCGGGGGTCAACCTCGACGTGATCGGCGTCATCATGATGATCGCCGGCCTGCTCGGCCTGGTGGTCTACGCCCGGGTCTACCGACGGCGCCGCCTGCGCGGCACGGTCGAGGCCCCCGTCGTCCGGGAGCGCTACCGCGAGGAGCTCTGACCGACCCGGCGGCCGGACGTCCCGTCAGCCCTCCTGCCGCGCGCGGAGGGCGGGGAGGTCCGCCGAGGGCACCACGGTCACCGGCGCCTCCGCACGGAGCGCCCAGCGGCGGATCCCCGCCACGTCGATCCCGAACGGCGGCCGCGCCTCGAACGGCGCCAGCCCCTCCGCGGCCCTGGCCAGCAGCGCGACCGCCCCCTTCGGGTTGCCCCGCGCGGCGTGCGTCAGCCCGACCGCGTACTGCGCCAGCGCCCGCCACAGTGCCCGCTCCTCCTCCGGAGCGCTCTTCCAGCGGTCCTCCAACACCTCGTGGGCGTGGAACGGCCGCCCGGCGTCCAGCAGTTGCTGCGCCTCCTCCAGCGTCCGCCCCGCCGACCGCACCACCCCCTCCGGCTGCCGCGGCGCGCCCTGACTCCCGTACGCCAACGGCCGCCCCAAGCCGTCCCTGGGCCGCCCGTTCCGCGCCCGCCCCTTCGCGTCCCGGTCCCGCCCGGGCACACCGCCGACCCGCGCCCTCGGCTCTTCCCCGTGCCCGCACTCGGCCCGCAGCCGCCCGCACTCCGGGCAGACCTCCCCCACCCAGCACGCCGCCTCGCCGCCCTCGGGCTCCATCTCGCTCATGAACCCATTCTCCCCCGCGGCCCGCGTGGGGGCGGGGCCCCGGAGGATCCCCGCCCCCACGTCACCTAGGCAGAGCGCCGCAGCGGTGGCACCGACACGTCGCCGGGAGCAGCCGCCGGCAGACGGGCGGAGTCGACCGCTCCCGGGCCGTGGAGGGTGAAGGTGAACTCCCGGTGGGCCTTGGCGTCCAGCGGAAGGGGGAGGTGGATGCGGCCCTCGTCCACCAGACGGCGGACCTCGCCCCGGCTGAGGCCGAGCCCGAGGCAGAGCAGCCGCTCCGCCCGGATCGGGGCCGGCAGGTCGAAGCGGACCTCGACCTCGAAGGCGCGCGGGTCGTCCAGCGCGTAGAGCGGCATCCGGGTGTCGAGCTCCCAGGTGCCCGCCCAGTCCAGGCGGTAGCCGTTCTTGGTGGCGAGCGACGCGCTCATCGTCAACTCCCGCACCACGCCCGGGTCGTTGTTCTCGTACGCGACCAGCCGAGCCGGGTCGAGGGAGGAGACGTGGGCCCGATCGTGGACGGGCACCTTCGACGTGCGGTCGCAGCCCGCGCAGCTGAGCAGCAGCCAGACATCGAGCAGCTTGCCGCTGGCGTTGACCCGGATCTTGCCGGAGGCGCGGTGCCGGGTCGAGGGACAGTCCGGGCAGGGCCGGACGACGGTGGGCAGGCCGAACCGGCGCACGGCCCAACGGGCCTTGCGATTGGTATGCATGTGGGTGATCGCTCTCTGGACATGACGGAGGCACGCCGCTCGCCGTTGCGAAGGCCGAGCGCGCCGAGGGTGGTTGCTACGTGGCAGCCGTCACTTGTCCATGGACGCGATCCTGCTCAGGACCGGCAGCCGGGGCAACCGGTTTTCCGGCCGGTCAGTCCCGCCCGGTCGCCTTCGCACCGAGGAGGATCCGGACACCGGCCCGCACCGCCTCCCAGTCGGTGCCCGGCCGGTGCTCCAGCGCCCGCCGCAACCCACCCGCCCGCTCCCGCTGCTCACGGCGCAGCTGTCCAAGGTCGAGCTCGACACCGGGCGCCGGGGGCGCTTGCTCCAACGCACCGATGCGCTGCTCCATCGCGGCCAGCAGCGCCCGGTCGAACGCGGCCACGGCCGCGACGAAATCCTCCGTCGGCATGGTCACCCGCCCTCGCTGCGGCCCGGCGAACTCGACCACGCCCTCCGGGTCCGCCCGGTGCTCCCAGACCAGGGTCACCGTGTCGTCCGGACCGCTGACGGTGCGTCGGCACCGCAGGTGAGGCGCGACCCGCAGGTAGCTGGTGTTCAGGAAGCCCGCGCCGTACCAGGCGAGCGCGGCGTCGGCCTCCTCCGGTGCGTCCTCCCACGCCCAGCCCGGCGCGAGGTCGCCCGCGAGGTCCGCGAGGTCCGCCGGCACCGGCTCCATCGCCTCCGACACGAGTTCGAGCACGTCCTCCCACAGCCGGACCACGTAGTGGTCCACGTACGGGCACGCCCGCCCGTCGCCGGTGGCCCGCAGTGCGCGGAGCGTTCGCTCGGAGTAGCGCAGCAGCTCGTGGCCGCCCAGGTCGATGCCGTACCAGCCGTCGGTCAGCCCGAACCAGTGCAGGACGGGGCGCTCGGAGCCCCACGGCCGTACCCGGTCCAGCGGGGTCAGTCCGAAACGGAAGCGCAGCGCGGGTTCGACGTCGGTCACCGGTTCAGTCTCCCGGTCGCTGACCGTTCGTCAACCGGGATTCGGGAGGTCGGGGCGGCACGGCCTCAGGCGAAGTGTCCACCCGTGATGCCCGCCAGGGGGTCGGCCACCTCGGTCAGCAGGACGGCTCCGTCGGAGCGGACGCTGTTGACGGCGGTGCTCACCGGTCGGATGGCCAACTCGGCGGCGGGGACGGTGAGGAGGGCGCGGACCTCGGCGAGCTCCGACAGGTCCGGGTCGAGCCAGGCGTCCAGGTGGTCGGGGTGGAGGGTGACGGGCATCCGGTCGTGGACGCGGCCGGCCGCGTCGACCGCCTCGGTGGTGAGGAGGGTGCAGGTGACCAGCCAGGCGGCCGGGTCCTCGTCCTCGGGGACCGACCCGTCGCGCCAGTACTCGTACAGGCCGGCCATCAACAGGGGGGCACCGTCCGGGCGGTGGAGGTAGTAGGGCTGTTTGAAGGCCTTGCGCCCCTCCGCGGCCCCGACCGGCTTCCACTCGTAGTAGCCGTCGCCCGGCACCACGCAGCGCCGGGCCGCGAAGGCCTTGCGGAAGGAGGGCTTCTCGTGGGCGGTCTCCACCCGGGCGTTGATCATCCGGGCGCCGGCCTTGGGGTCCTTGGACCAGGACGGCACCAGCCCCCACCGCAGCGCCTCCACCCGCCGCACCAACTCGCCCGTCTCCCGGTCGACGCGCTCCAGGACGGCGGCGACCGGGTCCGTGGGCGCGACGTTCCAGGAGGGCAGCAGGGTCTCGGCCGAGGGCCAGACCACCGCCCGCAGCAGCGAGGCGATGTCGGACGGGGAGGAGGTGGAGACGAAGCGACCGCACATGGGTCCCATCCTCCCCTCCCGCCCCTCCTCCCGTCCGCCGAACCACCGACGGTCAGCCGGCGAGTTGCCGCTCCAGCTCCGCCAGGGTGCGGTAGCAGGAGAGCACCTGCGCCAGCGAGGCGTTCGGCTCCCGGCCCTCCCGGATGGCGGCCACGAACTCGCGGTCCTGCAGCTCGATGCCGTCCAGCGAGACGTCGACCCCGCTGACGTCGATCTTCTCCTCCGTCCCCGTGAACAGGTCGTCGTAGCGGGCCAGGTAGGTCCCGGTGTCGCCGATGTAGCGGAAGAAGGTGCCGAGCGGGCCGTCGTTGTTGAAGGAGAGCGAGAGGGTGCAGATGGCTCCGCTCTCGGCCTGGAGCTGGATGGACATGTCCATCGCGATGCCGAGCTCGGGGTGGACCGGGCCCTGGAGGGCGTTGGCCCGCACGATCGGGGAACCGGTCTGGTACGCGAACAGGTCGACGGTGTGGGCGGCGTGGTGCCAGAGCAGGTGGTCGGTCCAACTCCGCGCCTGACCCAGGGCGTTGAGGTTGCTGCGGCGGAAGAAGTAGGTCTGCACGTCCAGTTGCTGGATGGCGAACTCCCCGGCCGCCACCCGCCGGTGGATCCACTGGTGGCTGGGGTTGAAGCGGCGCGTGTGGCCGGCCATCGCGACCAGGCCGGTGCGCCGCTGGGCGGCCAGGCAGGCCTCGGCGTCCGCCAGCGAGGCGGCGACGGGGATCTCCACCTGGACGTGCTTGCCGGCCTCCAGACAGGCCAGGGTCTGGGCGGCGTGCATCGGCGTCGGGGTGGCCAGGACGACGGCGTCGACGTCGTCCATCGCCAGCACCTCGTCGAGGTCGGCCGCGGCCCGCCCGATGCCCTGCTCGGCGGCGAACCGGCGGGCGCTCTCCAGGCCGGAGCTGACCACGGCGGCCACCTCCACGCCCTCGATCCGGCGCAGGGCCGCGGCGTGCTTGGCACCGAAGGCGCCGCCGCCGGCCAGGGCGATCCGCAGGGGCTGCTGCTCGGTCATGTCACTCCTCGTCCGCGGGCCCGGCGGGCACCTGCGGGTGGTTGGTCAGGATCAGGTGGCCGACGGCGGTGTTCGACGCCGGCACGTGGTAGAAGCGGTGGTCGGCCGAGACGGCGCCGCCGCCGTCGACGTCGCTCAGCGCGCCGCGCGCGATCAGCCACATCACCAGCTCGATGCCCTCCGAACCGGCCTGCTCGACGTACTCCAGGTGGGGCACCCGGGACAGGCCCTCCGGGTCGGCGACCAGCCGGTCCAGGAAGGCGTTGTCCCACTCCCGGTTGATCAACCCGGCGCGCGGGCCCTGGAGTTGGTGGCTCATCCCGCCCGTGCCCCAGACCTGGACGTTCAGCGGCCGGTGGTAGGACTCGACGGCCCGGCGCAGCGCCCGGCCCAGGGCGAAGCAGCGCGCTCCGGACGGCACCGGGTACTGCACCACGTTGACGTGCAGCGGGATCACCCTGCACGGCCAGCGCTCCACCTCGCCGAAGACCAGCGACAGCGGCACGGTCAACCCGTGGTCCACCGGCATCTCCTGGGCCAGCGTCAGGTCGAAGTCCTCCCGGATCAGGGAGTGCGCGAGGTGCGCGGCGAACTCCGGATCGCCCTCGACGTCCGGCACCGGACGGGGGCCGTAGCCCTCGTCGGCGACGGGGAAGGCGGCGCCGGTGCCGAGCACGAAGGTGGGGACCAGGGAGAGGTCGAAGGCGGTGGCGTGGTCGTTGTAGACCAGCACGACCACGTCGGGGACGTTCTCCCGGGCCCACTGCCGGGTGTGCTCGTATCCCTCGAACACCGGTTGCCAGTAAGGCTCCCGGGTCTTGCCGTGGTCCATCGCGGCACCGATGGCGGGCACGTGCGAGGTGAAGACGGCGGCCGTGATCCCGGCCCGCCCGGCGGGATCGGCGGGCTCGGCGTGAGCGGCCTCCAGTACGGCGTGGTCGAGGCGCTGCCCCGCCGGCCGGCCGCCGCCGACCATCATCGCGCGGTACTCCTCCTCGGTCATGCCGGTCATCGAGCCCGCCATCTGCTGGAACGAGAGCCCCAGCGTGGCACCCCACTTGGCGAGGAAGTAGATGTTCCCGCCCTCGGCGATGGCCGCGTTGAGGTCGCGCTCCAGCAGTGCCCGCTTCTGCTCCTCGCGCAGCGGCCAGGCGTCCAGGTAGCCGCGCTCGTCGGCCAGGTAGGCGGTGCGGTTCTCGGCCGTGGTGAGCGACATGCAGAACTGGTTGAGGTGGTAGCCCTTGGCCGACTGTTCGGCGTCGAAGATCGTGGTCCCCGGCACCAGCCGGTAGCTGCGGTCCACTGGTCTCAACTCCCCTCTTCCTCGGGCCAGTACAGGCGCATCGGATTGTCAACGAGCAGTCGGCGCAGCGGTTCGCCCGCCGGGGCCACGTGCCTCAGGTGGTCGACCAGCAGGCCGTCGTCGGGCATGTGGCCCTTCAGGTTGGGGTGCGGCCAGTCGGTGCCCCAGAGCACCCGGTCGGGGAACTCCTCGACCACCCGGCGGGCGAACGGCACCACGTCCCGGTAGGCGTCCCGCTCGCCGTCCAGCGCCGGCGGGCCGGTCAGCGACAGCCGCTCCGGGCAGCTGACCTTGCACCAGATGTCCTCCCGGGCCCGGAGGAAGTCGAGGAAGGCGCCGAACTCCGGACCGTCCACGTCCTTGGAGACGTCCGGCCGGCCGAGGTGGTCGACCACCAGCGGCACCGGTATCGAGAGGAAGAACTCGGCCAACTCCGCCAGGTCGGCGGCCTCGAAGTAGAGGACCACGTGCCAGCCCAGCGGCGCGATCCGCTCCACCACCGCCCGCAGCTCCTCGGCCGGGGTGACGTCCA
Organism: Kitasatospora sp. NPDC004289; assembly: GCF_053602875.1. Lineage (NCBI taxonomy): Bacteria > Bacillati > Actinomycetota > Actinomycetes > Kitasatosporales > Streptomycetaceae > Kitasatospora > Kitasatospora sp. NPDC004289. The sequence goes on from NZ_JBSGEL010000011.1 coordinate 116,614, forward strand.
CCAGCCGCCGGACGAAGTTGAACCGGACCCCGCGCACCCCCGCCTCGTGCAGCTCCCGCAGCTCCGCCTCCGACACCTCGGGGCGGACGGTGGCCACGCCCCGGGCGCGCCCGCCGGAGCGGCGCAGGGCGTCGAGCAGGGCCCGGTTGTCGGCGCCGTGGCAGGTCGCCTGGACGATCACGTTGCGGGCCAGGCCGAGGTGGTCGCGCAGGGCGAAGAGCTGGTCGGCGGAGGCGTCGCACGGGGTGTACCTGCGCTCGGGGGCGTAGGGGAAGACGTCGCCCGGGCCGAAGACGTGGCAGTGCGCGTCCACCGCCCCTTCCGGCAGGGCGAGCCGGGGCCGGGACGGATCGGGGTGCCAGTCCAGCCAGCCCGGGGTCTTCTCGACGGTCTCGGTGTCCACTCTCAGTCCTCGTAGCGCAGTCCGAGCGCGGCCAGCGGGCCCCGCATGCGGTACATGTCCAGGCCGAGCTCGCCGGCCCGCAGCCGCTCGCGCTTTCCGGCCTCGTCGGCCTCGCGCGCCGCCGCGGCCTCGGCCACCTCACCGGCCCGCTCGCGCGGCACCACCACCACGCCGTCGGCGTCGGCCAGCACCACGTCGCCGGGCCGCACCGGCGCGTTGGCGCACACCACCGGCACGTTGACCGATCCCAGGGTGGCCTTCACCGTGCCCCGGGCGTGGACGGCGCGGGCGAAGACCGGGAAGTCCATCGCGGCCAGGTCCGCCACGTCCCGCACGCCGCCGTCGATGACCAGGCCGGCGCAGCCGCGGGCCCGGAAGGAGGTGGCCAGCAGTTCGCCGAAGAAGCCGTCCTCGCTCTCGGTGGTGCAGGCGGCCACCACCACGTCCCCGGGCCGCAGTTGCTCGGCCGCGACGTGCAGCATCCAGTTGTCGCCGGGCTGGAGGAGGACGGTGACGGCGGTGCCGCAGAGGCGGGCGCCGGGGTAGGCGGGGCGCAGGTACGGGCGGGTCAGGCCGGTGCGGCCCATCGCCTCGTGGACGGTGGCCACGCCGAAGGCGGAGAGCGCGGCGACGGCGGCCGGGTCGGCGCGGGTGATCGAGGTCCGGACCAGACCGAGTTCGGTGGGTTCCACGGTGTTCTCCTGAAGGGTGGTCAGCCGTCGAGGCCGGCGAGGTCGGCGGGGCGTTCAGCGGGACGAGGAGCGAGGGGCGAGGCGGGCGGCCAGGCGGGGGTGGACGCGCAGCGCGTTGCCGCCGAGGACGGCGGCCCGCTGCTCCGCGCTGAGGTGCGGCGTCGCGTCGAGGTAGCGCCGGGTGTCGTCGTAGTGGTGGCCGGTGCGCGGGTCGGTGCCGCGGACGGCGCCGATCATCTCGTTGGCGAAGAGCAGGGCCTCGGCGGGGACCACCCGGGTGAGCAGGTCGATGCCGGGCTGGTGGTAGACGCAGGTGTCGAAGTACACGTTGCGGCCGAGGAGTTCCTCGGGTTCGGGGCGCCCGAGCGCCTGTGCCAGGCCGCGGAAGCGGCCCCAGTGGTAGGGGACGGCGCCGCCGCCGTGCGGGATGACGAAGCGCAGGGTGGGGAAGTCGGCGAACAGGTCGCCCTGGAGGAGCTGCATGAAGGCGGTGGTGTCGGCGTTCAGGTAGTGCGCGCCGGTGGTGTGGAAGGCCGGGTTGCAGGAGGTGGAGACGTGGACCATCGCGGGGACCTCGTACTCCACCAGCGCCTCGTAGAGCGGGTACCAGCTCCGGTCGGTCAGCGGTGGAGCGGTCCAACTGCCGCCGGAGGGGTCCGGGTTGAGGTTCACCGCGACCGCGCCGAGCTCCTCCACCGCGCGCCGCAGCTCCGGCAGGCAGCTCGCCGGGTCGACGCCCGGCGACTGCGGGAGCATCGCGCCCATCGCGAAGCGGTCGGGCCGGAGGGTGGCGACGCGGTGCACCAGGTCGTTGCAGATCCGGGCCCAGGCGGCGGAGACCGCGAAGTCCCCGATGTGGTGGGCCATGAAGCTGGCGCGCGGGGAGAAGACCATCAGGTCGGTCCCACGCTCGTCCATCATCCGCAGCTGGTTCTCCCCGACCGCCTGGAGCAACTCCTCGTCAGAGATGGAGAGTTCGTCGGGGTCGGGGGCCTCGGCCCCGGACTCGGCCGCCGCGATCTGGCGTTCGCGCCAGGCGGCGAGCTGGGCCGGGGCGGTGGTGAAGTGGCCGTGGCTGTCGATGATCACGGGTGGCGCTCCTGAGGGGTCGGAGGGTGGGTCAGCGGTCGGCGGAGGGCCAGCCGGTGTACTGCTCGGCCAGGTAGGCGCGGCCCGCCCGGGTGCCCACCACGCAGTCCAGTTCGCCGAGTTGGCGGCGCAGCTCGAAGGGGGTGGCGCCGGGCGGGGTGTGCAGCAGCCGCGTCATCCAGGAGGAGAAGTGCTGGGCCCGCCAGACCCGGCGCAGCGCGGCCGGCTGGTAGTCGTCCAACGCGGGCTCGCCCTCCGGTCCGAGGGCGCGCACCAGCACCCCGGCCAACACCTTGACGTCGTGCAGCGCCAGGTTCAGCCCGCGCGCACCGGTCGGCGGCACGGTGTGCGCGGCGTCCCCGGCGAGGAGCAGCGAGCCCCAGCGCATCGGCTCCTGGACGAAGGAGCGGAAGCGCAGCACCGTCCGCTCCAGGATCGGGCCCTCGGTCAGCCGGAAGCCGTCCTCGCCCGCCACCCGGGCCTGGAGGGTGGCCCAGATCCGCTCGTCCGGCCAGTCCTCGACGCGCTCGTCCGGGGCGCACTGGAAGTACATCCGCTGGACGGCCTCGGTCCGTTGGCTGATCAGCGCGAAGCCGTGGGCGGAGTGCGCGTAGACCAACTCCGGCGCGCTGGACGGTGCCTGGGCCATCACACCGAACCAGGCGAACGGGTACTCGGCGCCGTGCCGGGTCCGGTGCCGCTCGGGCACCAGGTCGCGGCAGCTGGAGCGGGAGCCGTCGGCGCCCACCACGTAGCGGGCCCGCAGCTCGTGCCGCGTCCCGTCGACGGCGGTGAACCGCACCCGGGGCGCGGTCGTGCCGACGTCCAGCACCTCCGTGTCGCGGACGCCGAAGTGCACCGTCCCGCCGTCGCGCTCGCGGGCGTCGGCCAGGTCCTTGAAGACCTCGGTCTGCGGGTACAGCCAGACCGAGGCACCGGCCAGCTCCCGGAAGTCGATCCGGTGCGGGCGGCCGGCGACCCGCAGTTCGGTGCCGGTGTGCTCGTGGCCCTCGCGCAGGATCCGGTCGCCCACCCCGGTCTCCACCAGGTCCCGGGCCACGTCGGCCTCCAGGATGCCGGCCCGGTGGGTGGTCTCGATCTCCTGCCGGGTGCGCAGGTCGACGGCCACGCTGGGCACGCCCGCCCGGCCCAGCAGGTGGGCCAGCATCAGGCCCGCCGGACCGGCCCCGACCACGGCGACGGGCACCTCGGTCACGGTGTCGACGGGCGTCTCGTCGACGGTCGTTGCGGGCACGGCGGCTCCCGGGAGGGTGGGGGTCTGGGAACGCCCCGGGCGGGTCGCACCGGGGACGCCCCGAACGCTGACACCCCGCACCCCGCCGCGTCGCCACCCTTTCCGTCAGGCGGAAAGGCGGGCCCGCAACCGGCCCCGCGCGGGCAGGATCGGCACCCTCAGGACGTCCTCAGAGCGCCGTCCGGGCCCGCCGTCCCAACTCCTCGGAGATCCCGTGCACCGCCCGCAGCAGGGGCTCGCGCAGCCCGCGCGCCCGGTCCGCGCCCCGCGCGGCGATCACGATCCCCAGCACCGCGCCGACCGGCCCGGTCCGGCCGATCCGCACCGGGGCCGCCACTGCGACGGTCGCGTCCTGGAGCTGACGGTCGCTCACGAAGACCTGCTCGCGCCGGATCAGGTCCAGCTGCGCGCGCAGCTCCTTCGGGTCCGTCACCGTGTGCTCCGTCCAGGCCCGCAGCGGCGCGGCGAGCACCTCCTCCTGCAGCTCCCGCGGCGCGTACGCCAGCAGCACCCGGCCCATCCCGGTCGACCCGACCGGGAAGCGGGTCCCCACCATGGTCAGCAGGTCCACCGACCGGTGCCCGGCGATCCGCTCCACGAAGACCAGCTCGGTGCCCTCCCGGACCGCCAACTGGACGTTCTCGTGCGTGACTTCGTACAGGTCCTGCATGAACGGCAGCGCGGCGTCGCGCAGGATCTGGGTCCGCGGACAGCCCGAGGCGATCTCCCACAGCCGCAGCCCCACGTGCCAGGAGCCGTCCTCGGCCCGCTCCAGCGCGCCCCAGGCCGCCAGCTCGGCCACCACCCGGTGCGTGGTGCTGACCGCCTGGCCGGTGCGGCGGGCGATCTCGGACAGCGTCAGCGACGGATGCTCGCGGTCGAAGAGCGCCAGCACCTGGAGGACCTTGCCGGCCGCCGTGACCCGGGTCGTACTCATCCCGCCAGTCTTCCAGACCTCCTCCCACCAGCAGCGAAGGCATCCCCTTGAACGAGCCCGGCCTCCTCCCGACCCCGCCCGCCCTCCTCGGCCTCTCCTCGATGGCCGTCCGCCCCCTGCTCACCGAACTCGCCGCCCGCCTCGGCAGCACGCCCGGCCTGCCCGTCCGCTTCGAGGCCGCCGGGGGCGTCGAGACCGCCCGCCGGATCCGGGCCGGCGCCCGGGCGGACGTGGCCGTGCTCGGCGCCGACGCCCTCGCCGCTCTCCACCGGGAAGGCCACCTCGCCACCACACCCCTCCCCCTCTGGGACTCCGAGACCGTCGCCGCCGTCCCCGACACCACCGCGGCCCGTCCCCTCGCCACCCCCGAGGACCTGTACGACCTCCTCCTCTCCGCCCGCACCGTCGCCCACTCCACCGGCCCCAGCGGCACCGCCCTGCTCGACCTCCTCGACCGCCTCGGCCTGACCGGCCGCCTCACCCTCCGTCAGACCCCGCCCGGCGTCCCCGTCGCCACCCTCCTCCGCGACGGCACCGCCGACCTCGCCTTCCAACAACGCAGCGAACTCACCGGCCACCCCGGCATCCACCTCCTCGGCCCCCTCCCCGGCCCCACCGCCATCACCACCACCTTCTCCGCCGCCGTCCTCGCCACCTCCCCCCACCCCACCGAGGCGCGCCACCTCCTCCGCCTCCTCGCCGCCGACGAGGCGTCACCCCGCACCCACGGCCTGAGCCCCCACCGCCCCCGGTGACGTGCGCGCGCCCGTCAACGGAGGTGTGAGGTCACCGCTCACCCACCGCCTCCGCCGATCCCGCCGCCTCCACCAGCCGGCAGCAGCGACGGCACGACCCCGGGAAGGCGGGGTCGAAGTGGGTCAGGTGGACGGTGACGCACCGCGCCGCGACCCCGCACAGGGTGCCCCCTCGCGGCCCGAGGGCATGCATTACCCCGGGCACGCCGTTCACCCCGCAGGCCGCGACAGGGGCGGGCTCCCGCACCGCTGCCGACGAGTTCTCACCATCAGGTCCACCGATCATCCGGCCGAGCCTGCCACAGCGGACGGGCAGGTCACCGAGGGGGTGCCCCGGCAACCCCCGTGTCACGGGCTGCGCCCGATCCGCGTTTAATCGGGGCATGAACGAGCGTGCGTTGCGGGTGGTGCTGGCCGAGGACTCCGTCATCCTCCGCGAGGGGATGGTGGAGCTGCTCCGGGCCCGGGGGTGCGAAGTGGTCGCGGCGGTGGGCACGGTGGCGGAGCTGACGGCCGCCGTCACCACGCACGACCCGGACGTCTGCGTGCTGGACATCCGGATGCCGCCCACCCACACCGACGAGGGCATCCGGGCGGCCGTGGAGCTGCGGGCGGCCCGGCCCGGGCGGCCGGTGCTGGTGTTCTCGCAGCACCTCGAAGCCGCCTGGGCCGCACGGCTGCTGGAGGACGGGGCCACCGGGGTCGGCTACCTGCTCAAGGAACGCGTCGCCCGCACCTCCGAGTTCGTCGAGGCGCTGCACCGGGTCGCGGACGGCGGCACCGCGCTCGACCCCGAGATCCTCACGGCCGTCCTGCGGAACGGGCGCCGCCGCAGTGTGGTGGAGGAGCTCACCGCGCGCGAGCGCGAGGTGCTGGAGCTGATGGCCCAGGGCCGGTCCAACCGGGCGATCGCCGAGGCGCTGGTGGTCTCGGAGCGGGCGGTGGAGAAGCACGTCGCGGCGGTGTTCGCCAAGTTCGGCCTTCCGGCCACCGGTTCGGACAACCGCCGGGTCAAGGCCGTCCTCACCTACCTCGCCGAGTCCGCCTGACGCGCGCTCAGAGCGCGGTCGGCAGTTCGGCCGTGACGGTGGTCGGCCCACCCGGCGGGCTGTCCACCCGCAGCGTGCCGTCCACGGCCGCCAAGCGCTCCCGCAGCCCCGCCAGCCCGCCACCCGGTGCGGCCACCGCCCCGCCCCGCCCGTTGTCGCTGACACTGAGCCGCACCCTCCCCGCCCGCGACCGCAGGCCCACCTCGGCCCGGTCGGCGCCGCTGTGCTTGGCGAGGTTGGTGAGGAGCTCGGCGGCGCAGAAGTACACGGCCCGTTCGATCGCCGGGTCCGGCCGCTCCCGCAGGTCCACCGTCGTGCTGACCGGGACGGGGGCGGCCCCGGTCAGGGTGGGCAACGCCGCCGCCAACCCCTCGTCCAGGGCGACGGGGTGGATGCCCCGGGTCAGGCGGCGCAGGCCGGTGATGGCCGAGTCGGTCTGCTGTCTGGCCCGGTCGAGCAGGACGCGCATCCGCTCCGGGTCGACCGCGTCCGGAGCCCCGGCACCGAGCGCGTCGTCGGTCAGGGAGAGCGTGATGGCGATGGCCACCAGCTCGGCCTGAGTGCCGTCGTGCAGGTCCCGCTCCAGACGGCGCAGGTCGTCGGTCGCCCCCGCCAGCAGGGCGGAACGCGCCCGCTCCAGCTGCCGCACCCGCTGCTGCGTCCCGGCCGGTCCGAGCAACTGCCGCACCAGGTACCGGTTCAGACGGTCCATCGCCCGGAGCGCCGCCGGCACGGCGACCAGCACCCCGACACCCAGCACGACACCGGCGGCGGTGAACCACCACTGCGGCCGTTCCGCCTCTGGCATCGCCAGCGCGACCAACGGGAAGGCGACCAACCAGGCGCCGCCGAGCGGCAGCGGGACGGCCACGGCGAAGGTCAGCACGCCGACCGGCAGCCGCAGACCCAGGTACAGCAGGCTGCGCCAGCCCACCGGATCGGTGAGCCCCGCCCTGATCCGGGCGAGGGCCCCGCCGCCGCGCGGCAGCGGGGCGGGCGGCTCCACCACCTCCCCCAACAGCTGCCCCACCAGCCGCCGTTGCAGCCCGGCGAGCCCGCGCGCACCGTACAGTCCGGCGGCCACCAGGGGCAGCCCGAGCAGGGTGAGCGAGAGCAGCGTCCCCGCGTACAGCACCGCCAGCGCGTACACCCCGCCGAGCACCGCCACCGGCAGCCCCAGGACGGCGAACACGAACCGGCCCGTTCCCCTCCCCGCCCTCCCCGCCCTCGCCACCTCAGCCACGCCGACCGCCCACTGCCGCCACCGCCGGGCCGGCCGAGACCAGCAGGCCCGTCCCCAGGACGCTCGGCAGCGTCAGTGCGGCCGCCCCGGCCACGATCCACCCGAAGGTCCCCCACGGCACCGCCGGCAGCACCGACCCGGTGAGCGCGCGACTGAACGCCCCGGCCGCGGTGAACGCCACCGCCGACCCGAGCAGCACCCCGGCGACGGCCGTCAGCAACGCCTCCGCACCGAGCATCCGGGCCAGTTGACGGCGCGTCGCCCCGACCAGGGTGAGCAGGGCGAACTCACGGCGCCGGTCGGCGGTGAGGGCCACCAGGGTGTTGACGGTCGCCACCGCCGCGAAGCCGGCGAGCATCCCGAACTCGGACTGCCGCAGCCAGGTGTCGGTCTCCGAGGTGACGGTCTCGAGCCCGCTGCCAGGCGGAAGGGCGGCGGCGGTCAGCCGCTCGACGGTGGTGGTCATGAGGACCATGGTGCCCGCCAGGCCCGTGAGCAGTGCGATCGGGACCACGGCCGACGACAGGCGGTGCGCGTAGCCGCGCAGGTTGGCGTCGGCGAGCCAGCCCGTCCGGCGGGAGGACAGCCGCACCACCAGACCGGGGAGGGCCGTCACCGCCCGGGCCGCCGGCGGCCCCAGCAGCCCGACGGCCGCCAGCAGGACCAGGGCCGCCAACAGCGCGGCCTGGCCCGACTTGTCGGGCGTCGAGGTGGCGGCGAGCCGCACCAGCGCCGCGCCTCCCGCCAGACCCGCCAATCCGGCCACCACCCGCAGCAGACCGGTCCCGCCCGCCTCGTCCCCGCTCTCCACCAGGGCCGCGGCCGGGGCGATCCGGGAGATCCGGCGCACCGCGAGCTCGGTGGCCGCCAGGGCGACCAGCAGCGCCGCCACCAGCGCCACCACCGACGGCAGCGGCGTCCCCGGCACCTCCAGGCCGACCGGCGCCATCCCCCGCACCGTCAACTCCCGCAGGAACCACCGCGCCCCCGCCGTCCCGAGCACCCACCCCGCCGGGCCGACGGCGAGCACCACGGCCACCACCTGCCGCCGCACCAGCCGCCTGGCCTGCCGGGGCGTGGCGGCCACGGTGCGCAGCAGGGCGAGGTCCCGGTACTGCTGACGGACCGTGAAGCCGAGGGCGTTGACCACGGTGAAGAGCGAGACCAGTACGGCGATCTCGCCGAACGCTCCGGCGATCAGCACCAGCCCCGGCCCGGCCTCCGCCGCCCGCGTGCCGGGCGGCGCCGAGACCTGGGCCGCGACCAGGGAGCCGAACAGGGTGACGGTCGCCTGGGCGAGCAGCAGCGCCGCCCCGAGGCCCAGGAAGGAGGCGGGGCGCAGGCGCAGCTGCCCGAGGGCGAGGCGCAGCACGGCAGTGGTGTCGGCCATCTCAGGCTCCCGTCCGGGCCAGGCGGTCGGCGACCAGCTGCGCCGAGGGGCGGTCGAGGTCGTCGACGAGCAGACCGTCGGCCAGCACCACCACCCGGTCCGCGTACCCCGCCGCGACGGGGTCGTGGGTGACCATCACACAGGTCTGCCCGTCCCGGTCGACGCCCTCGCGCAGCAGTCCGAGCACCTCGTGTCCGGTGGTCCGGTCCAGCGCCCCGGTCGGCTCGTCCGCGAAGAGCACCGACGGACGGGCCAGCAGCGCCCGGGCGATCGCCACCCGCTGCTGCTGCCCCCCGGACAGCTGCCCCGGCCGGTCCCCCTCCCGCCCGGCCAGTCCGACCCGCGCCAGCACCTCCCGTACGGCCGCGCGCTCCACCCGCCGCCCCGCGAGCCGCCCCGGCAGCTCCACGTTCTGCGCCGCCGTCATGGCCGGCATCAGGTTGAACGCCTGGAAGACGAACCCGACCTGACTGCGCCGCAGCTCCGCCAACCGCCGCTCCGGCAGCCGCGAGACCTCCGTCCCGCCCCACCACACCGACCCACTGCTCGGCCGGTCCATCCCGGCCAGACAGTGCAGCAGCGTGGTCTTCCCCGACCCGGAGGGCCCCATGACCGCGGTGAAGCTCCCCCGGCGCAGCTCCAGGCTCACCCCGCGCAGGGCGTGGACGGTCCGACCGCCGCGCCCGTAGGACCGGTGCAACTCCCGCACGGAGGCGGTGACGAGGGATTCGTTGGTTTCCATGCCCCCATCCTCGACACCCCGCCCACCACGATCGACCGTGCTCACACCCGACCCGGGGGTTCGGTTTTCCGTACCCCGCCCCGCCACGTGTGGCCCTCCCGTCAGCCGGGATGTACCTCGAGCGGTTTCTCCCCGGGACGACGCGGGGCGAGGAGGCTGCTGTAGTGCTTATCGAAGGTCAACAGCGCAGGCCGGGTGAGGCGCCAGGCGAGCACCGCGTTGACACAGTCGGCTAGGCCGAGCGCCTGGCCGAGGTGACGGCGCATCAACTGCTCCGCCTCCGCCAAGACCGAACGGTCGACCAGGGCGACCTGAACTCGTCCCTGCCCGGCAAGCGCGCCGATGCGGGCGATGGCGTCAACGGCGGCCTGCTCCCCGGACCGGGATTGGAGCAGGTGGTCCAACTCGGCCAGGACCAACGGCGAGATGATCAGGGTCTTCGGTAGGTTGAGCGTGACCACCCCGGCCTGGTGGAGGCTGTCGCGTGCGTTGAACGCAGCCAGCAACACACCTGTGTCGGTCACCGCGAGACCCGGCTGCGCCACCGGTGCGTCCCCGCTCACCGGCCGAATCCCTCGGCAAGGTCACGATCCACGCTGCTGGCCAGGTCCTCGGGGCCGTCGAACAGGGCCCAGTCGGCGAACTCGCTCTCACCGATGCTGGTGGCCGGCAGTTTCAGGGTACCCACCGTGTACTCCAGCGCGAGTGCCTCCGCCGACCGACCGAGAACAGCGGCCAGTTCGCGGAGCGCGGCGGCCTCCGGCCCGGTGACCGTCACCGCAGCGGTGATCGGTCGCGGCGGCGGCTCCTCCGCCGACTGCCCTTGCCCGTCCATCCCGGCCTCCTCGTCTGCACCCACCAGCTCCGGGCTGGTGGCCGGTCCTCGGAGGGAAGTGTCCCTCGGCCAGAGCTCTCCCAGGGCCTGATCCGTCCGGCTTCACCCTGTCGTGGCTGTCGACCGACTGCTCGGGGGCTCAGGCCGCCACGGTCTCCGGGTCGGCGGCCGGTTCGGTGTGGTCGGTGAGGTGGCGGACGGCCGGGACGGCCAGGAGGAGGAGGGCGGAGGCCACGCCGATGGCGCTCATGGTGTAGAGGGTGGGGCGCAGGCCGGCGGCGGTGGCGATGGGGCCGGCCAGGACCAGGCCGAGGGGCATCAGGCCGGAGGAGAGCAGGAAGTCGTAGGAGCTGACCCGGGAGAGGGCGTGCTCGGGGATGTGGGTCTGGAGGCTGGTCTCCCAGAGGACGAAGAAGAGCGAGACCCCGACCCCCGTGACGGCTTCCAGGACGGCCACCACCCAGACCGACGGACCGGCGCCGATGATGACGGCCTGACAGGAGGCCACCGCCAGCGCGGCGGCGCCGAGGGCCAGCGGCTTCGCCGGGCGCAGCCGGTAGGCCAGCAGGTCGCCCGCCACCGCGCCGATGCCGAAGGCCACCGTCACGATCGACCAGCCCTCGGCCCCGCCCCACTCCCGCTCGGCGAGGACCGGCCCGAGGACGAAGATCGAGGGCAGCACCACCACGTGGTAGACGCCCATCGCCGCCATGCCGGACCAGACCCAACTCCGGGTCCGCACCTGGCTCCAGCCCTCCCGCAGCTCCGCCAGGAAGCTCGCCCCGGCCGGGGCGTCCGGGGCCGGTGCGGTGCGCGGGCGCAGCCGGGCCAGGAAGGCCGCGCTCACCGCGAAGCTGACCGCGTCGACGGCGAGCGCTCCCCCGGGCCCGGCCAGCGCGACCAGTCCGCCCGCCAGCGCCGGGCCGAGCACCAGACTCGCCGACTGCACCAGGCCCCGCAGGGCGTTCGCCTCCCGCAGCCGCTCCGTGGGGACCAGCAGCGGCAGCAGCCCGGTGGCGGCCGGCATGAAGAACGCGTCGGCCGTGCCGAAGACCGTCATCAACACGACCAGGTAGGGGACTTGAGCCTGACCGGTGAGCAGCAGCAGCGCCACCGCCCCTTGGGTGAGGCAGCGCACCAGGTCGGAGACCAGCATGATCCGGTGCCGGGGGAAGCGGTCCGCCCACACCCCGCCCGCGAGCGTGAACAGCAGCATCGGGACCAGCCCGGCCGCGGCCACCAGCCCGACGTCGGCCATGGATCCGCCGATGCCCAGCACCGCGAACGGCAGCGCCACCATGGTGATCCGGTCCCCCAGGACCGAGAGCGCCTGCCCGGCGAACAGCCGGGCGAACTGCGGCTCCTCGCGGAGCACCGGGGGCAGCAGGGGTTTCACGGCGGGACCAATCGGCAGGAGCGGGCATGAGCAGCCCGATGCTAGGGAGCGCCCTCCCTCCCTGTCTCCTGAGTTTCCCCGCACGGCCCGCGCCGGAGGCCACCGGCCGGGGCGCCCGCCGGGTAGCCTCGCGGGCGTGATCACCGGAGAGTCCGTCCTCGCCCGCCTGCACGCCCTGGCCGCCCGGGTGCCCTACGACCCGCGCGTCCTCCCGGGCGCCCGGCTGCCCGTCCCGGCACCCGCCGAGGTGGCCGAACTGGTCGGCCGGATCGGCGGGTTCACCGTCCCGCCGGTGGAGTTCACCCTCACCGGCCATCCGCGCCAGGGCTCCGACCACGGACTGCCCGAGCCGCACTGGGTGGTCTCGGACGACGGCGGCGGCGGTCTCACCTGGGTCGACCTGGCCCCGGACGGCGGCTGGGGGCAGGTGCTGATGCAGTACCGCGAGGGCGGCCTCTTCGTCCAGGCCGATTCCCTGGCCTCCTGGCTGGACCGCCTGCTCACCACCGCCGAGGACCTCGCCGACGAGTACGGCCCGGACGAGGACCCGCAGTCCTACGCGGACGACTTCTGGGACGCCCTCCACCCCGAGGGCCCCGAGCTCCCGCTCCACCCGGCCGCCGCCCTGCGCGCCCCTGCCGTCGATCCGGTGCTGACCGAACTCGCCCACCGCGTACCGGAGTCGGCCCTGATCGCCGACCTCCGCGCCGCCGCCCCCGGCAGCCGGGCCCGCTTCGACCGCCACCTCCCCTGGTACCGCCTGGTCCGCGCCGCCGACGCCCCGGTCTTCGCCGCCGTCCCCCGCACCGGGGAAGGGGAGGGTCCCCTACCGCATTCCCACCCAACTCGCTCGCTCTGAAGGCCGCCTGGCGGACCATGCGGAGCGAACGGGCGACGGCTCCCGCTGGACCTACCTGGAGGACCGTCCCAGGAACCTGTACGGGTGGGTCAAGGACGGGAACCTGCCCGGCAGCACGGGTTCCGGAACGTACTGCGGCTTCTGACCGCGCGCCGCTGGGCCCATCGGGCGAGGGCTCCGTGTGGCGGGCGTCGCGGTGCGGAGACGGGCGGCGGGCGGCTGCTTACGTGGACGGACGTCCGTCTGCCGTCCAGGTGACGGCCCGTCCGGTGAGGAGCTGGTCCGATGGTTCGAAGGTTGGTGACGGTGGCAGCAGCCGTCTGCTGCGCGTTGACGGGGGCGGTGGTCCAGGCGGCGCCCGGCGCGGTGGCGGCGGGCGGGCCCCTGAAGGTGATCGCCCAGGACCCCGACCCGGCTCCGGCCGGTGAGGCGGCGACCCTCCGGACCCTGGTGGTCAACGAGGGGTCGGCGCGCAGCGGCGCCTTCACCGTCGTGGTCACGTTCCCGGAGGGAGTCACGCCGGAGGGTCCGTACTTCCCGGAGAACTGTGCGGCCGAGCGGCAGACGGTCACCTGCCACTACCGCCGGGGCCTCCCGGCCGGCAACACGGCGACCGCCACCGTCCCGGGCCGGATCGCCGCCGACGCCACCGGCGTGCTGGAGGGCGGCAGAGTGGCCGTCTTCACGGACGACGCGCCCGACGCGGTCGACACCGGTGAGTTCGCCGTCGCGGTGGCCGACCCGGAGACGACCGGGTAGCCCGAACGGGTGGTGACGGGGCATCACGATCGCCCCGTCACCACCCCTCCGGCACCGCTCCGCCGGCCTGGTCTCAGCGGTACACCCGGACGTAGTCGGAGGCGAAGCTCACCGTTCCGGGACCCTTCGGGGAGGGGTGGTAGTCCCCGGAGCAGAGCGAGAGGTTGAGGATCAGGTAGGCGGACCACCGGGGGCCGACCCCGGTCCTGTCCGAGAAGACCTTCACGTCGTTGACGTACCAGTCGACCGAGTCCGCGCCGTAGTACGTGCCGATGGTGGTCCACTCCCCCGGCTTCACGGCGGTGTGGTCGTTCCAGAACTTCTGCGCCGGGTTGACGTGGTTGGTCAGCTCCAGCAGGTTCGGGTTGTCCGGGTGGTACTCGAAGGAGTCGATCTCGCTGCCGCCCTGGTGCCAGGTCCACAGCGCGGGCCAGGCGCCCATCTCCTTCGGCATCAGGATCCGCGTCTCGGCGTAGTCGCCGGTCTTCACCATGAAGCGCTCGGAGGTGTACTCGGTGGTGATCAGCCCGGTGTCCCAGGCCTTGCGCCCGTTGGGGAGGGTGAAGTTGCTCGCGGTGGCGGAGAAGACCGCCGCGCCGTCCTTGACGGCGACCTTGTCGGGGTCGATCCGGTCGAGCTTGTCGTCGTCGGGGTTGTAGTTCCCGTACCGGTAGGCGCTGCTGGTGGCGCGGTTCCACTTGGTCGGCGAGATCGGGCCGTCGAACTCGTCCCGCCAGACCAGCTTCTTGCCGTCCACCGGGGCGGACGGGTCCGCCGTCGACGAGGGCGTCACGGTGAGGACGTGCTCGGGCAGGTTGTGCCAGGCCCCGGCCTGGTCCTGGTAGTAGCCGAACATCCGGTACGTGCCGGCCTTGAACGCCCGCGTGCCGGTCTTCACGGTCACGTCCTCGCCGCAGATCCGACGGTCGGTCAGGGCACCGGGGAAGTCGAGGTTGTTCCCGGCCGCGTCCCGCACGCCGACGCCCACCACCGCCGCCGTGAAGCACTTCGACGCGTGCAGCGTCAGCTGCCCCACCACGGGCGCGTCGGCGACGGCGCCGTCCGGGGCGAGCCGGTCCGCCGTCACCACCAGCGGACGCTCGGCCACGGTGAGGACCTGCTCCGGCAGGTTCTTCCACGCCCCGGCCTGGTCCTGGTAGAAGCCGAACACCCGGTACGTGCCGGCCGGGAACGTCCGCGTTCCGGTCCTGACCGTCAGCCCCTGCGGGCAGATCCGCTGGTTGGCCGCGGCCCCCGGGAAGTCCAGGTTGTTCCCGGCCGCGTCGCGCACGCCGACGCCGACCACGGCCGCCGTGAAGCACTTCGAGGCGTGCAGCGTCAGCTGCCCCGCCACCGGCGCGTCGGGCTCGGCGCTCTTCGGCTCCAGCCGGTCGGCCGTCACCTCCAGCGGAGGCTCGGCCACCGTGAGGACCTGCTCCGGCAGGTTCTTCCACGCCCCGCCCTGCTCCTGGTAGAAGCCGAACATCCGGTACGTCCCGGCGGGGAAGGACCGCGCCCCGGTGGTGACCGTCAGCCCCTGCGGGCAGATCCGCTGGTTGGCCGCCGCCCCCGGGAAGTCCAGGTTGTTCCCGGCCGCGTCCCGGATGCCCACGCCCAGCACGGCGACCGTGAAGCAGGTGGAGGACTTGACGGCCAGTCGGGCCGTGACGGGGGTGTCCGGCAGCGCGGTGGCGGGGGTCAGCGACTCCACGGTGACCTGGGGCGAGGGGGCGGCCGAGACGGCCGGGGCGGCGAGCAGGAGCAGACTGCCGGTGAGCGCGCAGAGTCTGACGGCGCGTGGGAACGAACTGAGCACGGTATCTCCGATGGCACACGACACGAGGAGGACAACCGGCCGGGCCCGGACCGGGCAGGACGCATCGAACGCTAGTGACACCCCGTACCGGCCACAACCGCACGGATCCATCCGGTGACCGTCCTGACCTGCCACGTTCCCCTTCCCCGCGCCCGGACCCCGACGCCCGTCCACGGGCGGCGCCGGAGATGCCTACAATCGGCGAATGATCTTCATTGTGGTGAAATTCCCCGTCAAGCCCGAGTACGTCGACGCCTGGCCCGAGCTGGTCGCGGAGTTCACCCGCGCCACCCGCGCCGAGGAGGGCAACCTCTGGTTCGAGTGGTCCCGCAGCCTCGAGGAGCCCGACACCTACGTCCTGGTCGAGGCCTTCGCCGACGGTGCCGCCGAGGCCCACGTGACGTCCCCGCACTTCGCCGCCGGCCTGGAGACCATGCGCCCCCTGGTCACCCGCACCCCCGAGATCGTCAGCACCACCATCGAGGGCGCCCACGGCTGGAGCCGCATGGGCGAGCTCCAGATCGACTGACCCCGCCCGGCGACCACCGCCCACCGGTTGCGCCCGGCACCGACACAGAACCCCCGCATCCGACATCGGATGCGCAACTACCCTGCGCCGCCCGGCCGTTACCGTCTGCGGCCGGGCGGCGTCCGGCAGATTTTCTTCGAAGAACCGGGCGACATTTCCGTTATCCCCGCTCCGCCACGGGTCTCCTACGCGTCGGCACGCATTACTTCCCCGTCTGCCGACGAGGAGACCCATGTCACGCAAGAGGCAGTCACACCGCCGCCGGAGCCGTCGCGGAGTGGCCTTCGCCGCCGCGGCGGTCGCGGCAGGACTGATCGCGGGCACCTTCGCCCTCACCACCGGCTACGACAACGCCCCGCACGTCTCGGCGGACGCGCCGGTGGTGCAGGAGCTGGTGGAACCGACCGCCGCCAGTGCACCGCAGCACAAGGACAAGCCCGTCCCGGTCAGCTCGGTCCCGAAGAACGACCCGGCCAAGGGCCTCGTCTACACCGGCCTCGTCCCGGCCGAGGCCGGTGACCGCTGCGCGGGCGTCTACAAGGCCGGCGAGGGCGAGCACCAGTGCACCCACGGCCCGGACGCCCCGCCGCCCGGCAAGGACGTGCAGAAGGACACCGCGCCGGCCGTCACCGGCGGACAGAAGGCCGCGGACCCGACCGCCTCCGGCGGCGAACTCCCTTCTCCCGCCGACCTGCTGACCGCCGCCGCACCCGTCATCGACCTGCGCAGCGGACGCCAGCTCACGGCCGCGGCCGCCGCACCCGCCGCCGACGCCTCCGGCGCCGCACCGGCCGCTGCCGCGGCCGAGGGCTCCAAGGTGGTCTGCGACGGCGACGGCTCGACCGGCAACCGCGTCCAGGTGCTGTACGTGCACGGGCCCGGCAAGGACCGCTTCGGGCAGTACCTGGCCTCGTTCAAGAAGTGGGCCGCGGACACCGACGTCATCTACAACGCCAGCGCCCAGGAGACCGGCGGCACCCGGCACGTCCGCTACGTCACCGAGTCCGACTGCTCGGCCTCGGTGCTGAACGTCGAGCTGTCCGACGCGGCGCTCCAGGAGTTCGGCGCGAGCAACAAGGCGCTGGCCGCCCAGGGCTTCAACCGCAAGGACCGCAAGTACATGATCTTCGCCGAGGCGAACGTGTACTGCGGCATAGGCACCTTCAACGGCGACGAGCGCCCGGGCCAGGACAACCTCTCCAACTTCGGCCCCTCCTACGGCCGCACCGACAACGGCTGCTGGGGCGGCTCGACCGCCGCGCACGAGCTCGGCCACAACCTCGGCGCCGTCAACAACAGCGCCCCGCACACCAGCAGGGGCGCGCACTGCGTCGACGAGTGGGACATCATGTGCTACTCGGACTCGCCGTACTACCCCAAGATGCAGACCGTCTGCCCGAACCGGGCCTCGGACGACCGCCTCGACTGCAACCACGACGACTACTACAACACCGCGCCGCAGCCCGGTAGTTACCTGGCCACGCACTGGAACGTCGCCGACAACCGCTTCCTGCTCCGCGACGGCGGCACCACCCCGAACCCGACGCCGAGCCCGAGCCCGACCACCGCGAGCCCGAGCCCGAGCCCGACCAAGTCAGCCTCGCCCAGCCCGAGTTCGAGCGCGACGCCCAGCCCGAGCCCCAGCCGCTCGGCGACCGCCTCCCCGACGCCGACCCCCACCACCGCGAGCCCCACCGCCTCGCCCTCCCCGACCGGTCCCAGCACCGGCCCCCGGGTGACGGTCGGCCAGACCACCGCCGTCTCGGCCGTGCTCAGCTGGCCCGCGGTCGCCGGTGCGCGCGGCTACGACGTCCAGGTCGACGGGCGCTCGCTCGCGATCGTCGGCTCCACCGTGGTCCGCCTGGTGGGCCTGCAGCCGGACACCCAGTACAAGGTCGCCGTCGCCGTCCAGGACGCCTCCGGCAAGGTCGGCCGCCCGGGCCAGGCCACCGCGTTCCGCAGCCTCAAGGCCGCCGGCCCCTCGCCCACCACGCCGGGCACCCGCTACCTGGTGACCAACGACCTCACCGGCCAGGCGGCCGACATGTGGGGCGGCTCCACCCGTGACGGCGCCGTGCTGATCGGCTACCAGCGCACCGGGTACAGCAACCAGCAGTGGCTCTTCGACGACGCCGGTGACGGCTACCTGCGGATCCGTTCGGCCAAGTCGGACAAGTGCCTCCAGCTCGGCGGCTCCGCGGTCGCCGGGCAGTACGTGGCGCAGCAGCCGTGCTCCGCCTCCGACGCCCAGAAGTGGCGGATCGGCGCGGCCGACCACAGCTTCGTCCTCACCGCCAAGGGCTCCACGCTGGTCCTCGGCACCAGCAAGCGCTGGTACTACGGTGGTTGGCTGCTGGAGCTCCAGCAGCCCAACGGGCAGTCGTACCAGAACTGGAGCATCCAGGCCGCGGCCTGACGCACCGTCCCTCGGCCGGTGGTGGTGCGGGGTGCCTCCCCGCACCACCACCGGCCTTCCCCCTCCCTCGCCCCAGGAGCTCCCGTGCGCCGCCGCCCCCTCGCCGCCGCCCTCGCCGCCATCGCCCTCCTCTCCCTCGGCACGGCCCACTCCGCCGCCGCCCACGGCGACACCATCGCCTTCGCCGTCACCGC
This sequence comes from Kitasatospora sp. NPDC004289, assembly GCF_053602875.1. Classification (NCBI taxonomy): domain Bacteria; kingdom Bacillati; phylum Actinomycetota; class Actinomycetes; order Kitasatosporales; family Streptomycetaceae; genus Kitasatospora; species Kitasatospora sp. NPDC004289. The sequence continues at coordinate 134,973 of NZ_JBSGEL010000011.1, forward strand.
CCTGGTCGACGGCCACCTCACCGTGACGGCCACCTGGCAGAACGACCACGACCCGGTCGACGAGAAGGTCGCCGCCACCGTCAACGCCACCAGCACCGACGGCCGCACCGTCGGGCCCTGGCCCCTCGTCCCCGTCCCGGGCCCGCCCGGCACCTACACCACCGCCCGCCAACTCCCGCCCGGCCACTGGTCGGTGGCCGTCGACTCGGGCTTCCCGGCCCTCGGCCACGGCGAGGCCGAACTCGACGTCACCGCCGTCCCCGGCACCGCCCCCAGCCCCACCGCCGCCCCCTCCACCCCGGGCCCCGCTACCGTCTCCCCTACCGTCTCCCCGAGCGTCGCAGCTACCGTCTCAGCCACCCCGACCACCACCACGACCACCGGAACGCCCCCCACCACCGGCCACGGGACCCTCATCGCCACGCTCGTCGTCGCCGGAGCCGGCACGGCCGCCGTGGCCATCGGCGCCCCCCTGGTGGCCCGCCGCCGCCGACGCTCCCGCTGACCCACGACGTCAACTGCCGCAGCGCACACCGCACCAACCGATGGGCGGCCCGGCACAGCAGCCACCGAGCACGGTGCGGGCCATCCGCTCGCGCGGGGCAGGCCCGGGCACGGGTCGGGCAGGCTCAGCCGTTGTTGCCCAGTTGGAGCAGCTTGCCCACCGCGGGCGCGGCGGCGTCCGAGCCGTGGCCGGCGCCCTCGACCTCGGCGGCCACTGCCAGGTTTCCCCGGTACCCGGTGAACCAGCTGTTCGCCGTCCGGCCGCTGACCTCGGCGGTGCCGGTCTTTCCGGCCGCGCCGGAGATGCCGCCCAGGGCCTCGGCGGCGGTGCCGCTCTGGACGGCGCGCCGCATCATCGACTGCAGCTGGCCGAGGACCGTGCCGTCGAGGCGGCGGGCGGCCTTGGACTGAGGCAGGCCGGGGACGAGGATCGGCTGGCGGAAGACACCGCTCTGCACCGTCGCCGAGACCGAGGCCATCGCCAGCGCGTTGGTCTGGATCCGGCCCTGCCCGATGTACGCCATCGCGATCTGCTCGGCGTTGGTCTCGGCCGGGATCTTGGTGTCGAAGTTGCTGAGGCCCGTCCGCCAGACCTGGCCGAGCCCGAAGACGTCCTTGGCGATGGCCGGCAGGCTGCCGGCGGAGAGCCTGGTCCGCCCGGCCTCAATGAAGGCGGTGTTGCAGGACTGCGCGAAGTCGTCCTTGAAGGTGTAGCCGAGCCGGGCGTCCGGGAAGTCGTTGGGCACCAGGCGGCCACCGGCGTCGGTGTTCTTCGGGCAGGCCAGCGGGGTGTCGGGGGTCAGGCCCGACTCCAGCAGGGCGGCGGCGGTGACCACCTTCATGGTCGAGCCGGGGGCGATGACGGCGGTGAACGCCCGGTTCTGGCTGGACGCCGGATTGTTGGCCAGCGCGAGCACATGGCCGGTGCTGGGCTCGATCGCGACGATCGAAGCGGGCCCGGACCGCTCCTTGACGGCCGCCTCGGCGGCGCGCTGGAGGTCGGCGTCGATGGTGAGCTTCCGCTGCTCCCCGTTCTTGGGCTCGGTGATGGTGAACAGGGGCTCAGGCGCCGTCGCGCCGCCCGACTGGGTGACCACCACTCCCTGGCCGGCCTCCGTCGGGGCACCCGTCGTGCCGAAGTCCACCTGCCCCAACAGGGCCGCGATGGACGGGAATTCGGCCACCGGCCGGCCCTTCCGCTCGACCACCTTGGACAGCGACGCGGTGACCGGCCGCACCGCGAGCGCCTTACCCGCGTTGGTGAGCTTCGGGTGCACCACGCTCGGGTCCCAGTGCACCACGGCCCGGCCGTCGCTCAGCTTCACCATGGCGACCCTGCCGTCGTACTCCCAGGGGCGGGCCGCTCCGGCGAACTCCACCCGGGCCTTGAAGCTCACCGTCAAGCCGTCCGGCCCGATGGTCGCGCCCGTCGCGGCGGCCGGGACGAGCGCCACCGCCGTCGGCTTGAGGTCGTCCCGGAACCGGGCCAGGGCGAGGTTCGCGGCTCCCGGCTGATCGGTGTGCTGCCCGGCCTCCTCGTAGTCGCCCGCCGCCCAGGCGGCGAGGAACGCCTTCGCCTCCTTGGCGGCCGTCTCGGCCGACGGGGCCTCGGCCACCGGCGTCGCCGCCGACGCCACGGCGGACGTCCCGTCCGAGCCCTTCGAACCGCCGGTGATCCCGTTCCACAGGTTGTACGCGGCCAGGCCACCCCCTGTGAACATGGACGCCGTCACGACGGCGATTCCGACCTTGGCAGCCTTGTGCATCTGGTTCCCCCCTGGGATGACGTACGTTCGAAAGACATGTCCATCGGCCCGCCCGTCGGCGGGGACCGCTCAGCCCGGGAGCTTCCACGCGGGAGCGGTCGCGACGGCCTTCAGCTGATCCATGGTCAGCACCGGGCTGTGGCGCGTGAGGGGCCGCATCAGGTCGGCGCTCCGGTGCGCCGCCACGATGACGATCAGCCCGTCCGGCCGCAGTGCGCGGACCGTCCACCAGCCCTCGTCCTTGCTCTCCAGCAACCGGGTGCCGTCCGGCAGGGTCTGCGCGTCGGCGTACTCGACCGGCGGGTTCAGCAGGTAGAAGCGCCCGTCCCGAACGTCGACCTCCACCAGACCCGGGCCCTCGGCGTCCTTCACGGTGAAGCTGACGTACCCGTCCTTGCCCGTGACGTCGGCCGGAACGAGCCCGCTCGGCAGGAGGGGGGTCGCGACGGCGAGGACCTCCTCGCTCGGGAACCACTCCGCAGAGCCGGACGCCTCGACGGTCGGGAGGTCCGCCACCACGGCGTCCCAGGCGGGTGAGGTCATGGCAGCAGTCGCCTGATCGGCCGTCAGCGGCAGCGCGGCCCCGCCCGGCGAGGCCGACTTGTTCGACGTGGTGATCTCGATCAGTCGCCCGTCCGGGGCGGCCAGCCTGGCCGACAGGCCTCGCTCCACCCCGTCGGCGGAGGCCACCCCCTGAACCAGTATCAGCTTCGACCCGTTGGCGAGGGTCTCGGTGCGGCAGTCGTCCTGCGGGCCGATCCTCGCGTTCGCGCAGCGCAGTTCGGGCGCCTGCATCGCCGCCTCAGGGGTCCTCCGCTCCACCAGCAGGGACAGCGGACCGACCGTCGCGCTACCGCCGAAGCCCACGTTGACCCGGGCCCCGTCGACCGTGACCTCCAGGCCCTCGGCGCCCTTCACCTCCGCGAGGAACCCCGCCGGCAGCGCTGCCCGCAGCACCGGCCGCAGCCGCTCGGCCGTGACCGGCGCCGCCGGCCCGGTAGAGACGGTCGGAGCCCCCGGGCCCATCACGTACACGGCCCCGCCGGCCAGGGCCAGCACCGTCGCACCGCTCACCACGGCCGCCGCCCTGCGCCGCCGCCAGGCCCGCCGACCGCGCTCCAGCCCGGCCAGGTCCAGCCGCATCGTCTCGGTGCGGAACGCCTCACCGGCGCGCGACATGGCGTACGTCAGCTCATCCTCGAACTTCTGGTCACTCGACACGCGGAAGCCTCGTCACTGTCGTCGTGGTCGTCATCGGCCCCATCACCTCGGGAAGGAAGCGCCTCAGCTGGACGCGAGCGTGCTGAGCGAATCCCCGAGCAGGCCCCGCAGCCGGGCCAGCGCCCTGGTCGTCCTGGTCCGGACCGCGCCCGGGCTGGACCGCATCACCTCGGCGGTCTCCTCGATGCTGCGGTCCTCCCAGTGCCGCAGCACCACCACCGCCCGGTCCCTCGGCGGCAGCTGCGCGAGCGCCTGGAGCAGCGTCAGCCGCAGCGCGCTGTCACCCTCCTCGCCGCTCACCTCCGGCAGCTCGCCGATCGGCAGCTCGCTGCTGGACCGCCGCTTGCGGTGCGCCAGGAACGTACGGACCAGCACCCGGTACGCGTACGCCCCCGGATCCTCGATCCGCGAACGGCCCGTCAGCCAGGAGTTCTGCCGCCGCCAGATCACGTACATCCGGGCCAGCGTCTCCTGCACCAGATCCTCGGCCAGATACCTGTCCCCACCCGTCAGCAGGCACGCCGAGCGGTACAGCTGGGCCGTCCGCCCAGCCGTCAGCTCAAGGAACCCGGCGTCCCTCGACTCTGCGGCGACGTGATTGCCAGCCATGCCCACCCCCTAACGGTCCGTACATATGAGCAGAGCAACCGACCAGGTCCGAACGTTACACACGAGTTTTTCGAGGCCCGTGTGGCGTGCAGCACACGCCGGTAACGCGGGCGACGCCGCAGACGCCGACCGCCAAAGGCGCAGGAGGTGGTGCTCCACCTGCAGCCGGACCAGCGGCACGCCGCCGGGCGCGATGCCCCGACCCTGCCGACGGCGATCCCCGGCCTGCCCTCGCCACGCACCGCACCACGAAACCGCCCACCCCGGCCCCGACCCTGAGCACCCCTCAGGCCCGCACCCTCGGCCCCCGGCCATCCGAGTCCTGCGCTCCGTCTCACCCGCGGCAACCCCGCGCTCAGCCGGGCGGCACTCGCCAACCTCGGCCACCCGGCCGCCCGACTCCGCTGGCCGACCCCCGCTCGCGTGGGTCTGACACCTTGGCGGCCCGAGCGTTGTTGGCCGGGTCCGGCTGACCCCCGCTCACGCGGGGCTGACTCGCGAACGAGATCCTCGGGGCTCTTACTGGCCGGCTGACCCCCGCTCGCGCGGGGCTGACACCGGCCAGGTCGCCCGGTTCGACATCAGCTCCGGCTGACCCCCGCTCGCGCGGGGCTGACTCCGGGCAACTCGGGCACGACGTGAGGGAGTTCGGCTGACCCTCGCTCGCGCGGGGCTGACAATCGATCGGTGCGGGACTACCTCGACGAGATCGGCTGACCCCCGCTCGCGCGGGGCTGACCAGTACGGCGCCCAGATCCGCACCTCGAACCGCGGCTGACCCCCGCTCGCGCGGGGCTGACCCGAGGCCGTAGAGGTGGGCCTGGACGCGGTACGGCTGACCCCCGCTCGCGCGGGGCTGACGCGTCACCGGGGCGGTGGAGGTCGCGGACCGCCGGCTGACCCCCGCTCGCGCGGGGCTGACTCGGCGGTGCGCTGCGGGCGGGTCTCCTCCCACGGCTGACCCCCGCTCGCGCGGGGCTGACTTCGGCTCCGGGGCGGGCGGGGGGAGCCTCGTCGGCTGACCCCCGCTCGCGCGGGGCTGACGCCACCATCGACGCCGAGCACCGCGACGCGCTCGGCTGACCCCCGCTCGCGCGGGGCTGACCCTTCGTGAGCTGCGACGTTTCTACGGCTTTGCCAGTTCTTGACCATCTGTCACGACAGGAACCGCCACAAGGGTCAACCCGTCGAAATCGACCGGGCGTCTCCGCTGGTCTCCTGCGGTGCTGAGCTCGAAGCCCTGCTCGTTCGCTGCTGGGTATGCCAGGACCGCGACGCCGTCGCCGATGCAGGCGCTGACGGTGTGCCAGAGCTCGGTGCGGACCCGGGCGGAGACGGTGCCGACGTAGAGGTGGGGTGTGACTTCGAGAAGCCACCTGGTGAGGGCGCCGCGTACGTGGTCGGGTACGGCGGTGACAGACAGGACAATCATGGATGGCATGGCGTCGCCTCGCAGTTGTCCCTACACCCCTGTACCGCACGGCAGTTCACGAATGCTCGCCTCCCGCATAGTTGGTTCCGCCGGGCACGACACCGGCCACCGGGTCCCACAGGTCCACGAGCTGCTCCTCTGGATCGGGGAGCTCGATGTCCTGCTCCGGGCTGAGCAGTTGCTGGATGTCAGTGACGATTCGGGGCAGCAGACGGAAGAGACGCAGGCCTTCCCGGAATCCTCTGCGGGCGTCGGCCTCGGGGTTGGTTGAGGCGTGGAGGGAGAAGGCGAGCGGGATGGTGAGTTCGGCCTTGTACAGGTCGGCGATGTCATAGACGAAGGCTTGTTGGTTGCCGTTGTGGATGAAGCCGAGGGCGGGTGAGCAGCCGAGGGCGAGGGTGGCGGCGTGGACGATGCCGTAAAGGCAGGTGTTGGCGGAGGACAGGGCAAGGTTGACGGGGTCTTGGGTGTCCCAGGAGTCAGGGTCGTAGCTGCGCCGGAATCGGCCGATGCGGTACTGCTGGGCGAGGAGGCGGTAGTGGGCCTTGACGCGTTGGCCTTCGAGTCCTCGGAGTCTGTCGAGGTTGGAGCCGGGTGGGGCTGAGCCGAACCGTCGTGCGTACATGCGGGTCGCGATCGCCAGGCGCTGTGTGTCGTCGGACCAGGCACGGACTTGGCGTTCGAGCCAGGTGGTGCTGAGGGATTCGGGGAGGGCCGCGGCGTAGCAGCGCACACCGCCGGAGCCGGCGACCAGGAGGGTCGTGCCGTGCCGGGCGAGGGTGGCCATGGCACGGGAGGTGATGGAGGTGCCGGGGCCGAGCAGGACACAGCTGATGGCGGCGGTGGGTAAGTAGACGCGTTCGGTGCCCCGGTTGGTGGTGGTGACTTCGGCGCAGACTCCGGTGTCGTCCTGGGTGATGCGGGCGATGTCGATGTAGAGGAAGGAGAGGGAGTCGGCGATGCGCGGGAGCATGGCGACGGTTGGTGCGGCCAGGCGTCGGCGTGCGCTGCCCGCATCGGGGGCTCGTCGGGGTGTCATCGGCCGGGCCGGTGGGGGGCGAGGCTGAGGAGGCCGCAGCCGTAGGCCTTGCCTTTGCCGATGCCCTCCGTGAGGCGGGTGCGCAGCGCGTCGGTGTCGGTGATGGTGGCAGTGCCTTCGAACAGGACGCGGGCGTGCTTGATGCGGTTCTGGTCGCTTCGGCGGGTTCCCTGGGCGGCGTCCATGGGGGTGGAGCGGAGGGCGGTCAGAGCAAGGCCCGAGGCTTCGGCTTGGCGGGTCCACCATTCGTCGGCGGCAGCACCGTGGAGGGGGACGATGGCGCTGAGTTTGTAGAGCTCGCGGGTGGTGCGGCCGGGCTTGCGGATGGGGTTGGCGGCGATGCGGTAGCTGACGGACAGACCGGGGCGCATGGCATCCAGGAGCGGGGTGAGGGACTTGGTGGCGGCGATGCCGTAGCCGGCGGGGAGCCGGTCGAGGTCGGGTTCGCGGGCGCTCTGCAGCAGGATGTGCACGCCGGTGTCGGTGGTCTCGGTGCGGAAGAGAACCCCCAGGTGTCGTCGGGGTTCGGTGGCGGGGATGTCGTCGTCGAAGAGGGACATGAGGCGGTGGTGAAGGTCGACGGCGTTGGTGTGGTCGCGGCGGGCGTCGCGGCTGCGCTGGTCGGGGACGATGCGGGTCAGCCACAGGTTCATGCGTTCGGGCTCTCGGGGTCGGTGGTGTGCGCTCGGAGGTAGGTGCCGAGGGTGGTGAGGTAGGCGGTTCCGAGGCCGGCGCACTGTTCGGCGGGCAGGGTGAGGGTGCGCTGGTAGCGGGTGCGGGCCCGGTAGGCGCGGCGGCGGGGGTGAAAGGTCTCGGGCTCGTCGGTCACCGTCCCGACCGGGGCATCGCCGCTGTCGTGCTGCTGGCCGGCGGGGTGCGGTGCGAGGTGGCCGAGGGGCTGGTCGCCGTGGAAGTCGACCCGCACTCCCTGTCCGGTGCTCGTGCGGCGCCGGGCCAGGGGCAGGTCGACCAGGTGCCGCAGCGGGTCGTCGACCAGGCCGAGCAGCAGTGGGCCCTCCGGCGGGCAGGAGCGGCGGCCGAGGTAGGGCGGCCAGCGCGGGGTGCGCAGTGCGTTCGCGCACTGCTGGAGGAGCTCCGGGGTGCCGGTGACGACGGCGGTGAAGGCCGCGTCGGCGAGGTAGTAGCGGTGGGAGAGCAGGGTGGCGGTCGCGCCGGAGCGCTTCTTGCCGTCGGCGGTGGTGACGGTGCGGGCGGCGGGCAGGCCGCCGCCGACGGTGTGCAGGTCCCGCAGCAGGACACCGGGCCGGTCCGCCCGCACCGTCAGCGACAGGGCGGTCAGGTGGGAGATGTCGTCGCCGCGTGCGAGGCCGAGGACGCCGGCGAGCAGGCCGATGACACCGGAGCGGGTGGGGAATGCGGCGGTGCCACGCTCGTTGAAGGGGCTGTTCTCCCCCCATGACTGCAGCGGCGCGGCCAGGCGCAGCAGCAGGCCTTGGCCGACCGGTTCCAGGCTCACGCGTCGGCCTTCGGGAACGCCGCGTCGAGCGCGAGGGTGAGCAGGTCGGGGAAGGAGTCGGCGCGGGTGCCGAGACCGTCCAGGTCCTTGTCCTCCACGCTGGCCCAACCGGCCGCGAGGAGGCCCCGGCCGCCGAGGAGGCGGTTGGCGGCGTGCGCGTAGTGGGCCAGCGCGGTGCGGGAGGGGGCGGCGTAGCCGCCGAGGTCGTGGGAGCGGACGGGCTGCTCGAACGCGGCGGCGTAGGACAGGGGGCGGTCGCCGCGGACGGCGAGGTGGACGAGGTCGGGAATGGTGTGGGGCGCGGTGGCGGTCTTCTTGGCGCGGGGCAGGGAGAGGATGAACGCCTCGGCGAAGCCTTCGGCGAGGTCCCGTGCGGCTGACGGGTCGTCACCGAGGTTGGTGGCGAGGTCGGCGAGGTCGATGGTGGCGTAGCGGTAGAAGACGCCTGCGCTGAACTCGGCGTGGCCCATGTGGGCGCTGCCGGTGGTGTCGCCCCAGGCGGAGGTGACGTCGTCGACGGCGGAGAAGTAGTCGAGTTCGACGTCAGTGCCGTGGGTGGTCAGGGCATGGGCGACCTGGACGGCGCCGTCGACGCCCGCGTCGTCGACCTCGGCGAGCATGCGGCCAAAGAGGTTGATGACGCCGTTGCGGCTGCGCAGGATGGCGTCGACGGCGTCCTTGGGCAGGACGCTCTTGTCGTTGCTCTTCTTGATGTCCTTGGCCGCCTCGAGGGCGGGGCGGTGCTGCTCGGCGAGGTCGGCGAGCTCCGCGACGGCGCTCTCGGGCACGTAGACCATGGCGTTGGTGGTCACCACGGGCGAGTTGGCGGCGGTCTCGAACTTGATGCTGCTGCCGGCGGCGGCGTGCTGTCCGGCCCGCTGGGCGAGGTCGGCGGGCCAGCCGCGCTCCTCCAGCAGGCGGGTGACGCGGGCACCGATGCGGCGGGTGCGCAGGGCCCGCTCGCCGAAGGAGTCCTGGAAGTAGGTGCGGATGGCGCGCTTCCAGGACTGGCTGCTGACGCGGGTGCGCTCGGCGTCACCGTAGCGGACCGTCTTGACGGAGTTGTTGTCGTCGCGGTTGAGGTTGGCGAACGGGATGCTCTGGACGACGTGCAGGTCGAGGAAGCGCGCGGGCGCGGTGTGGGACGAGGGCACTGTTCTTCTCCTGGGACACGGTACGGATGAACGAGGGTTCGGGAAGGTCGAGTTGGTCCGCGAGGGCGGTTGGGCGCTGGTGCCGGTGGGTCGGTCGGTGCCGGCCACGACCGGCAGAAGGGCAGCAGGCAGTTCGCCGCCGGCCAGGTCAGGCAGAGGTCGTCCCCTCCGGGTCCTGCCCGGCGACCTGGTCATCGGCCTGGTCGTCGGCGGCCCGGGCCCGGGCCACGCCGTCGGCCTGCCGCGCCCGGTAGTAGTCCTGCAACCACCGACGCTTGACCTCGCCGGAGTGACGCCGCCACCTGGCCAGGTCGACGAGCAACTGCGCCCACTCGACCTCCACACCGCTGGAGCGCAACTGGCGCACCACCCCGGGCAGGTGGCGGTGCAGGCCCTCGGGGCTCTGCCGGGTGAGCATGCCCAGGCGCGTCTCCGCGCTGGACTCCCTCAGCCCGTTGCCGGCTGCTCCCCGGGCGACGCCGTCCGCCAAGGCGTGCCCGAGGCTGCGCGTGCGGTTGGCCGGGTTTCTCGTGGGCGCGGCGGTGGCGGGGGTGTTCTCGCTGCCGGTCTCCACGTTAAAAGTGCTGGGGGTGTGGGCGGCTGCGTACTGATCGCGGCGTTGGACGGCGATGAGGGAGGCGACGGTGTAGTGCGCGCGCTGCACGTCCAGGTCGCGGGCCTGCGCGTCGGTGAGCCAGGAGGCGACGTAGCGGTGCATGAAGGGAACGGCATCGATGTCCTTGCCGACACCGCGGCGCAGGGCCGAACGCACGCCGGGGTCCTCGAAGCTGCGCTTGTCGATCCAGGTGGTGAAGGCCCGGGCACGGCCGAGCGACGGAGTGGTGCCGCCGCTCGCACCGGGGTTGTGGGCTGGGGTCGGTTCGGGGGTGGCTGCCGTGTCGGCAGCGGTGTCGCTCATGGGGTCTCCGTGCTGGGGGTGCGGCGGCCGCCGCTCTTCGGGATGGACTTCACCGGGCCGCCGTACAGCTCGATGCGGGCGGCGGTGCACGCCTTGGCTCCGCGCAGGGTCGCGGTGACGCGGTGGGTGACGGTGTCGTAGGCCTGCTCGGCCAGCCTGCGGAAGGAGGCGGCGGCGTTGTCGAAGTCCCGGGTGGCGACGCGCTTCCAGAACTCGGCCTCGGCGGCGGGCCAGTAACGGGCGCCCGCCTCGTCGGTCCAGGTGCAGTCGCGGACCTTGGGGGCGTCGCTGAACTGGGCCCAGGCCTTGTTCACCGCCCGCTCCAGACGCCGGCCATACAGCTCGCCGGCGACCCGTAGCCGGCCGACCATCACCGCCTGGCCCTCGTCGTCGTCCTTCTCCGCGAGTTCGAGCACGGGCGGGGTGGTGGCGTCGACGAAGGTGATGTCCTTCGCCTGGCCGTCCTGCTCGAAGCCGAGCGCCCGCACCCGCAGGTACTCGGAGACCTCCACCGCCGTCCGGAACACGTCCGGCTGTTGGGGCTTGGCCGATCCCGGCGGGTGTTTCAGCAGCAGGGCGTCCAGGTCGCGCCACAGCGCGCGGTGGGCGTCGGCGGGCCGCGGATAGGGGTTGCCTTCCTTGCTGGTCTGCCAGATCAGGTAGGGGTCGCCGACGCGGGGGACCTTGCCGGTGTGCCAGGCCCAGGTGATGAACGCGTCCTGGACCCTTCGGCCGTCCTCGGCAGGGACCAGCAGCAGGGCGTGCTGGGAGCGGGCCGTCAGCCCTGAGCACGGCCCGCGCAGAGCGAGCGGCGCCTTGATCGGGTGGGGCAGTTCCTCCTGCTCCCAGGGGCACAGGTCGGTGGCCGGGTCGTCGTCCTGTCCGGGCTCCGGCAGTCCCGCCAGCAGCGTCTCGAACAGGGAGGTGCCTTCCGGGTGGTAGGAGAGGCTGCCGCGCAGGGGGCCGGCGGTGCTGTTGGCTGCGCTCACCCCGTCAACGGTGCGGCTGGAGCAGCGTCCTGACGGCCCGTAGTAGTGCCACACCAGCAGGTGCAGGATGGCCTGGGCGGGGGTGGGCAGGTCAGGGCTGGCGCTGTCGACGTGCTGGAACCAGGCGTGGTTGTTGCCGGCGGGCCGGGTGGTGATCAGCTTGTCCACGCCGGCGGTGTTCGCCGGGTCGCACTGGCGGGCGAGCCGCGGGTCCTGCAGGAACGGGCGCTCGGGGTCGAACAGGTCGAAGCGGTGGTGCCAGTTCTCGATGTAGGCCTCGACGCGGGCGGGGTCGATCCGGCCGGCACCGCCGGCCTGTTCGGTGAGCGCGTCGCGGCGCTCCGACCAGTCGTCGTCCTCGTCGTCCTTGTAGGCCTCGTCCAGGCCGGTGGTGCGGGCCGTGATCGCGTACAGGACGCGGTAGAGCGCGGACAGGGCCGGCGGGACGGCGATGGCGATCTGCTCGATCTCGTGGGCCCGCAGGAGGAGTTCCCGCAGCCCCACTTCGGGCGGGTGACTGCCGGCAGGCCCTGCCGCAGGGAGCCATCGGACGGGGATCCACGGCTCGTCGAACAGGTTGAACGTCGGGGCTGGTGCGCTGGACATGCGGCCTCCGGCGAGGCAGGGGATGGTGGCGATCGGTAGGCTCTGCGCGGTCCCCGCTCGTGAGCGGGGGTGAGCCGTGTGGGGTTTGGAGCAGCCCACGACGGCGTTCTTCCTCCCCGCGCGAGCGGGGGGCAACACCGTTGCCGGGAAGGGCAGTTGGCCCTTCCCGGTACGGCGTATCCAAACCTAGCGGAAGTGTGGTGTTTGAAAAGCTAGTTGGAGGAAATTCCGATGTCCGAGATCGACATCGCGCGCCCCCCAACCACACAGCTCCACGCCCCCTGACCGTCCTGCCGCATCGGCAGCACCTTCAGCCCCGCGAGCACAGGCCACTTCTTCCAGGCATCCGGCACCGCGCACCCCTCCCCCGCTCCTTCCAGCCAGCGGCCGGGCAGCGGCACTGTGTGCCGCATGACGAGCGCGATCTCCTCCCGCCCCATCCGGCCACCGCCCGGTCCCTCCCCCGGCACCGGCACCCTGCCCTCGGCGTCCAGGGTTCGCTTGCCTTCCTGCACGTACACGCACACCACCCTGCCGCTGTCCGCCCCCAGACGGGTCGTCAGCAACTCCTCCGCCACCGGCCGCTGACTGAGAAGCGACAGATCCCCCCTCACCTCGTACGGCGGCCGGATTGCCGTGAAGTCAGCCAACTGGCCCTCAGCCACCTCGCCGGCGAGGCGCTCGGCGTCCATCCGGGCCAGCTCCCGCTTCGCGGCATCGTCCAGACCGGCGCCGAAGTCCTCGGCGTACACCTCGTCCACCAACCGCTGCACGTCCCTGGGCACCGCGATCGCCGCCGACCCCGGCCGGCCCAGCAACACACTGGTGCGCCGCAACAGCGAAGCGTCGTACACCGTCCCCCAACTGCGCGGCGCGGCCACCGTTCCATCCGCGCCGAGCGGCTCCAGTACCACCAACCGCGGATCCCCCAACTCCGCGCCATCGGCGCGGCACCAACCGGGCCGCCCCTCCCGCTCATGCCGCTTGCCCCGGCCTGCCCGCTGCAGCAGCTGCGCCAACGGCGCCAGGTCGGACACCACCAGGTCGAAGTCCAAGTCCAGCGACTGCTCCACGATCTGAGTGGCCACCAGCACCGAACCCGTCCGCACCCCGGCCGCCGCCTCCTTGCTTACGGGCTTCCCGTAGGCGGCCTCGCACTCTCCCGAGATCCGCTCCCGCTCGAACGCCGGGAACCGCGAGTGCAGCAACCGCAAGCCCCCGTCCCGGCACGCCAACTCAGGCAACGCCGCCTGCAGATCCCGGTACGTACGCTGCGCCTCGTCCACCGTCGTGCACGCCACCAGCACGCACCCGCCCTCAGCCGCCACCGGAGTCAGCAGCCGCCGCAACACCTCGCGCCGCCCACCCGCAGCCACCGCGCTACCCGGCTCGGCCCGCACGTCCCACTCCACCCGCACCGTCCGGACGTGCAACGTCCGCTCACGTTCCGATTTCACCTCGCGGGGCTTCGACACCTCCCCGCTCGCAGCGTCCACGAACAACCACCCCGGGTAGCACGGCTCCACCACCGCCGGCACCCGGTGCCCCGCCCCCCGCCGGTACGCGTTCACCAACGACGCGGCCACCGACCCCGTCAACGTCGCCGACAACAACACCACCGGCACCCGCTGCGCACCCAGCCACTGCAGCAGCCGCACCAGCAGGCTGTGCATCCACGGCCCGTACGCGTGCGCCTCATCCACGACCAGCACCTTGTCCGACAGGCCGAACAACCGCAGGAACCCGTACTTCAGCGGCAGCACACCAGCGAGTACCTGGTCGATCGTGCCGTTCGCCAACGGCGCCAGCAGCCCGCGCTTACCCGTCCGCAGCCACTCGCTCGCCTCCAGGTCGGCCAGCACCCGAGAGCCGTCCACCACCTGGGCCGGCAGGGCGTACTCCGGACTCAGCCACGCCATGCTGTGCAGCAATGCCAGCGCCCGGTCCCCGCCGACGTTTCGCCCCGAGAACTTCCTGACCCGCTTGAACATCGAGTCGGCCGTCGCCATCGTCGGCAACGCGAAGTACAACCCCGACGCACCTGACGACCGCGCCAGCACCGACGCCGCGTGCAGCGCCGCCTCCGTCTTCCCGTCCCCCGTCGGCGCCGTCACCAGGAGCAGGCCCGACCCGACACCAGCGCCAGCCTCTGGCTTCGCTCCCGCTCTCGCCTCCGCCAGTACCTTCGGCAAGTCCTCGGCCAGGCTCTTCTGCAGCGGATTCGCCTTGAAGTCGAACTGCTCGCCGAAGGTTCGCTTCTCGAACACCGCCCGCCCCAGCCCAGCCTCACGCACCCACCCGTCGGCAACCCCCACCGCCGCCTCGAAGTGCCCGCCCAGCTCCGGCTCCCCCGCGACCCACCCCTCGGGTGGCATCCGGTCGACGATCACCTCCTCCTGGCTCGCCAGCCAGTCCGCGACCACCACCAGCCCGGCCACCACTACCGCGGCCCACCCCGGCAGCACCTTCTTCGGAACCCCACCAGCCCCCGTCAGCCGACGCACCACCTCCGCATGCACCAACCGCTGCTCCCGCCAGCCGGCCCCAATCCCAAGCCCCGGCTGGTGTTTCGCCGGGGCCTTCAACTGCGCGCTCTGCAACACCGGACTGAAGGAGCCGTGGTGGCCACCGAGGAGCTGTGCGATCTGATGGCTCGGCGACGACTTCACCAACGTGTCGACCCGCCCATACCCGCAGCCCTCGAAGAACTCCACCAACGACCAGTGCGTCGCATCCTGGTGGGTCAAGAACTCACCACGCGGACCCGCCTCGTACCCGGGCCCCGCCAGGTGCTGCAGTGACCCGTCGGCGATCCGCTCCTGAAACTCCGGAATGATCTTCCCGACATCGTGCAAGCCCGCCCACAACATCACCATCCGACGAGCCATCCCCAACGAAACACCCAGCTCATCCGCCAGACGCACCCGCATCCGCTCACTCAGCAGCCCATCCCACAGAGCCCCCGCCGCCGCCGCGACATCCAGCAGATGACAGATCACCGGGTACGCCGCGGGCAGACCGTCCCGCTTCCCCGCCAACCGCACATCCGGCACCATCCCGCCGGAACCCCCCACCACACCCCGCACAGCACTCATGAACAGACAGCTACCACCACCCACTGACAACAGCCCACCACAACCGCCGCCCCCACACCGTGGCACGATATCGACCGTTCCTTGACAACACAGCACCACCAATAGCCAGGCACAGAAGTGACAAAGGCACTGCTGTGCCGCAGGTCGCGAAGGGTCCTCCCCGCGTAGGCGGGGGTCAGCCGTCGTCGTTCATGGTGCTGCTCCCTCGCTCGCTGTCCTCCCCGCGTAGGCGGGGGTCAGCCGAAGGAGACCTGAGGCCGGTACAAGGGCGAGTGGTCCTCCCCGCGTAGGCGGGGGTCAGCCGCTGACTACCGTCGCACGGCAGGTGCTGCCGGAGTCCTCCCCGCAGACGCGGGGGTCAGCCGCCGTGGCCTGGCACCGGGCCAACACGACAGCGCCAGGCCGTCAGACCGCCGACGCCACAGCCAGCCAGGCGGTGCACACCTCGTGACCACAGCCAAGGCCCCCGCCACCACTCGGCAGCCCTACTTCTCGCTTAAGGTGGGCACCCTGACCTTCACCCTCCATAAGCGCCCCAGGCTCCGGCTCTTCCTCACCCCCGCCTGTACGGTGTTGGGCGCCGCAGGTGGCTGGTACTTCCAACTGCGCCACGGCGCCTGACACAACGTCGACAGTGTTTTGGGTGCCCTGCCACAGGCAGGGCACCCAAAACACTGGATCAGCTCATGGCACGCTGACGACCGCTCCTTGACAACACAGCACCACCAACACCCAGGCAAAGAAACAGCAAAGGCACTGTCGCGCCGCAGGTCGCGAAGGGTCCTCCCCGCAAGCGCGGGGGTCAGCCGATCAGGCGCGAGCCCCCCGCAACTTCGCTTTGGTCCTCCCCGCAAGCGCGGGGGTCAGCCGCTCGGCTACATCGACCTCGCCGCCCTCGCCGCGTCCTCCCCGCAAGCGCGGGGGTCAGCCGCCGTCCCCGACCCCGTGGAGAGCACCGAGATGGTCCTCCCCGCAAGCGCGGGGGTCAGCCGCGCGGCTCTATCTAGTGGCTCGTCTCGGTTCCTTGGCCGGGTAATTGATCCTTCGTCTGTTGCGCGGCAGGCTGCTTCCAGGTTGTGATCGCGGAGGTGGTTGTGG